>CAZSOP010000154.1:0-9093 GCA_964608385.1 uncultured Cytophagia bacterium | reverse complement strand
TATTCTACAGAAAAAAACTACATTTACTGGATCAAAAAATATATTCTGTTTCATCATAAAACCCATCCACTCGAAATGGGCGAAAAAGAAATCGCTGAATTTTTAACACACCTGGCTGTCAAAGAAAAAACAAATTTTTCAGATGGCTTTGGTGTTTCTGAAATTCTCAATGCCTTACTAAAAAAATATCCCAACATTGACCGTGAATGGAGCTGGCAATATTTATTTCCGGCTACAAAGCGTTCAATTGATCCGCGCCCGGGGCTAATAAAAAGACACCATCTTGACCAATCGGTTATTCAAAAAAGCCTGAAACAGGCCATTCGTAAGGCTAAAATTATAAAGCACGCCAGCTGCCATACCTTGCGTCACTCATTCGCTACCCATCTGCTCGAAAACGGTTATGATATTCGAACTGTACAAGAATTATTGGGACATAAAGACATCCGTACCACCATGATCTATACCCATGTCATGCGCAAAGGTGCTCTGGGGGTCAAGAGTCCGTTGGATCAGTAAAATTTTCTGTTGCCGCCGTTTATCGTTGCAAAAGCTCGTTTCACTGTGTCCCCGTAGAAGATCAGTATATCTGTATATAAAATATACGGTCATAAACCGCAGATGCCGAACGGTTGCCGTCAAAAGATGCAGTAGCAATGATGCAAAAAAATAAATCGTAAACGCTATATGTGGGTATGACAACCCTGAATAGAGAGGGTAAAGCCCCGAATGAAGGGAATCTATCGCCGCGGCGCCGACATGAAAATAAAAAGGCACAGTCGATCCTCAATGATCGTGCTGTGCCTTTGCTTTGCTTTTCATAGCCGTCCCCTCCATATTTACAAGCAAGCGTAAAAACAATATCGTAAAACCAACATACTGTATCTATTTTTTATGAAAAGGTCAAGGAAAAAGCGCATCTGCAGTGATTTTTTTCAAAGGTGGTTTTTAGAGCATTTTTTTGTTTTCTTTGCGGCTCGGCGACTTTGTGCGATGCTTTTTTTGACAACTAAAAGAGATGGACATCATCCTTGGGCATTACCGAAATGAGGGTTTTAACCAACTCGACCTCCCGGTGAATCCGGCAATGCTCATTTGTGCATAGAAATTGCCTTCCCCCACCACCGCATCAGAGACCGGAAGCCAAAATAATAACTTTTTCAGTCTTTTAAAAAAGCGTTTTCCTTCCTGTTAAAAGCTCGGCGGTTTTTATCATTTTCCAATATTAAATGATGACGGGTATTCAGAAACAAATTCTGGTATTATCAATGACTTTATAAATTGCGGGATGTGCAAAAAGGCGGCTGCGCGACCGCCGCTGCTGGAAAACAGGACGGCAGATCATGATCCCTGTTATGATGATGACAAAAAAGTCCGCATTTAAATGCTCCTCCCTTGATTTCTGCTAAAGATAATCCCGCAGCGATATCGCCCGGTTTTATACTTTTCATAAATTTCACTTGATTTTCTTATGTGGCTTGGTTTACTTGATATTTCAAGCGGGAAAATGAGTCCGGTAATGGTCTGAAGGATCAAAACTGTGCGTTTTGAGGTTCTCCAGTACCCGTAATCAGGCAAGTTCATCGCTTCCAACAGATATGGCAAAAATCAAAATTCCTGTCGGGATCAGTACATCAGTTATTGAGGAAAAAATGAGTGCAGCAAAAAGAGTAGTAATTCGCATTCTGAAATTAATCTTCGGACTTGAGCAAAGTAATACTTTGGAAATAGAGGCGCCGAAAAAAATTTTTCTAGTAAGACAGCATAATCAATTGGGCGATCTGCTTGCTTCCACGCCTGTTCTCACGGCTATTAAAGAAACATATCCGAATGTGCATTTAACCGTTATTACCGGTCCGCAAAATTTCAAGGCCTATAAATATAATCCATTTATAGATAAACACTTTGTATTTGACAAGTGTAAACTCTTCGATCGAAAGTACTTGAAGGAGCTGATAAAAGTATTAAAAGAGAAATATGATGCAGCCTTTGTGCCGGCTGTAACTTCAATATCATTTACCAGCAATTTTCTTGCGAGACTTTCAAATTCCGATACAAGGATTGGTGTTCGTTCGCTTCAAGGCAAAGTAAACTCGAGCCAATATTTGTTTGATCGGTTGGTTACTCATGATTGGAGAAATGATGAAAAAGTTCATGTCACTGATAGAAATTTAGCTTTGTTTGAACCCTTTGCAATTACGACCAAAAACAAAAAAATAATTATTTATTCTGATGAAACCGATAAACGTACTGCCGAAGAATTTATTAAAACTTGCAGAGGCAACGAAAACAGGCCCGTAATAGGTTTACACCCGGGTGCCGGAAAATTACAGAATAGATGGAGTTTTCTGAAATTCGCAGAATTGATCGACAGGTTTATTAACGAAAATAATGCCGGAATTTACTTAACCGCAGGAGACAGCGGCGATGCGGCTTTGATTGAATCAATTAATGAGAATATATCGGGCAAAGTCAAAATTTTTGACAAAAAAGGAATGGGGTTATTAAAGGAATTAATAAGCCATTCCGATTTGTTCATTACAAATGACACCGCCCCCATGCATGCTGCCGCATCAACTGATGCTCCGGTGATTTCGCTTTTCGGTCCTACCGATCCTTATGTGTGGGCGCCGTTGGGTGATAACAAAAAATTCATTTGGAAAAGCAACAACATCAACGACATAACAGTAGACCAAGTTTACGAGAATGCAGTTGAAATGTTAAATCGAAATTTCTAAATTAAAGCATCATCAGCGAGATTTGAACGCCACACCGGAACCTACTTTAGCCGCATCGCTTTGATGGTTTTTTCATGATTGCGGGTTTTCACCCGGATCAAATAGAGGCCGCTGGCAACGCTGGCATTTTTCTTATCACAACCATCCCAGCTGATCCTGTGCTTCCCAGCCCTTTGGAATCCGCGATGAAGCATTTTTATCCGCACGCCCTGCAAGTTAAAAACCGAAATCTCGACATAACCATCACGGTCGAGCCGGTAGGAAAGCAGAGTGGATGGATTAAAGGGATTGGGATAGTTTTGCATGACCCGAAAAGCGCGCGGCTGGGACGTTTCGGATTCGACACCGGTAAATGTATACGGCGGCGGTGGCGGCGTGCGCTGCTGTGATGGTTGAGAAAATTTATTCAGACAGGGAGTATTGCTGATATCCTTGCTATAGCCGATCAATTCACAGTCGCTGTCAGCCCATACCCAGTAGGCGTGGGTCGCCAGTAGCTGTTGCGCCGTTCGGTAAGATTTGTTCGCTTCGTCCCATTCGATAAACTGATACGAGATGGCCTCCTGCGGCTTGGCCTCAACCGCTCCGATATCGAACGGCGCGCCGATCATATTCCAGCCGGTCTGCAATGTCAAATGGAAAAAATCCACAGCTTCACCGCTGATCAGCAACGAGGCGGAATCCTCAACGGAAAGCCAGTACCCTTGACCGGATTGCAGATGGGTCACCCGTTCATAATCTTCCTCTACAGGGCTCCAGGCATAGGCAAAATCCTCGGAAAGATTGGGAAAGAGCTCATCCACCCGGTTGTTATCCGGCAATACCGGTAAAGAGACCATATGCCAGCCTTGCCGTGTAAAATCCATGCCGACGTTGGTTTTGATCGAACAGCTGATTTGAACCGTTTGACCGCCCGCCACCTCCATCACATCCTGCCGCCGCATATCAATGGATTCCGTAGCATTTTCGCTTTGCATCAAAAACAACCCCTGTGACGGAAGCGCCGAAGGTTCCCAGGTGATTAATGTCGTCTCCTCAGTATCGGAAAACAGAGTCCAGTCAATAGCATTGTTCTGTGGATCGAACCAGGGTGCACGGATGTCGGTTTGCAGATGAAGCCCTTGAGGATCGACCGGGGACTGAAAATAGCTACTGCCTGTTTGCGGCAGGGGTGTGGGGGTTGGTTTATCCAGGCCCGAATCAAAATCATCGGTGCCGTTCGGATGCACCCCAAAGGTTTGCTCAATGTATTGTCCCTCCACATAGACTCGAATGGGCACCCGCCATTTATCGGCTGCCTGGTCGTTCAGATAAAGAAAATAATCCTCCACTTCACCATCTTCTGCCTTGCAACACCAGGTCAAGCCACCGTTGCTATTAAAACGAAAACGGGCGTAGAGCGGACCTTCCGATGCGCCGGAAGGGACTGAAATGACCATGCGATTTTTACCGCGATAGAGGTGTTTGTCGGCGCAAATTTGATCAAACGTATCATTCAAGTTCTTGTTGCTGTTCCAGTCAACCCATGCGTTCAAATAGCCCTCCACCGAAGCGGTTACAGTAAATCCGATTTTATCCATAGTACCGGGCATGGGATGTAGTACAACACCATCTTCATCATCAATTCCATCCTCATCATCTCCAAGTGCTTCATCATGCGGCCATCCGTCTCGATCGGTGTCGATATATTTACCGAGACATACGGACTGCACCACTTTATGGGCGGCGCCGTCATGACGCTCGACGGTTGGATAGCGGTCCTGCGGGTCGGGAAAGAAACCATCGGGCAGATCGCCGTAATCATATTCATAGTTGCACTCGACAGTCAGGATATGATCTTCCACCTCGCCATCCGGGGCAGGGCCAAACGAACGAATTCCCGGCTGCGTACAGTAGCGAAACCGAATGGCATGTTTGCCCGGCAGGGCATAGTCCGGCACCTGAAGTAAAAGCGTATTGTAGCCCTGACTCACCGGTTCATCGATGAACACCTCTTCAATAGTCGGCATAAAGTCCGGAATATCGTCATTACCATTGCCCCAGATCGTCCAGGCGCTGATATAGCCATCCGCAGAGACAATGATCTCAACCGCTGTCGATTCTCCTTGCAAATAGGAAGAAGCAAGAACCACACCGTCTTCGTCGTCGTGATCCAGTTTGTCATCACCATCTGCATTTGCTGTGGGTTGGCCATCTGCTTCGGCATCGATACAGGCGCCCATATAAATGTCGCTATTGATTTTATGACGGGCGCCGTCATAATTTACAAGGGTTCGAAAGGTGTTATATGACGGCAGATCAGGATTGCCCGCAATATCACCGAAATCGTACAACAGCTCTTCATGAGGGGGCTGCAATTTGACCCTCATAAGAAAAACATTATAATAACCAAACTGAGACATTAAAAAATAGACCGTCTCGCCATTTTTCTCCGTGTACAGGCTGTGCATATAAGCGCCATATAGAGCCGGATAGTCATCTGCACGAACGACCTCAACAGGTGCACTCCAGGGTCCTTGCGCAAGTCTTGCATGCCGCAATTCGATCGATGCTGTGTTTTCGTTAAGATACATCATGATCCAGCGCTGCAGAAAAGGATTATACAAAACGGAGAGCTCGCCCACCGGCGGTTCTACGATCAAGGCAGCATCCGCTTCATTTCCGCTCCAGTTGGTTCCATCATAGTACTGGTAAGCTGTTTTATCCAAAGCATCTGTTGGTGAAACCCTTGTTAACTTGACGCCGCCAAACCGGCCTGCAGGGATTCCCCAGAAATAGAGATAGCCCGAGTCGACAACAGCTACCTGGGTAAAGTTACTGTTTCCTGACCAGCGCGTACCGGACAGTTCCCAGCTGTTGCCATGATCGTCGGAATAGGCTATTTCCGAATAATTGGTAACCCATTGCCCGTGCGTTCCCCATTGGTTTACCGACATGAACCACATATATTGGCGGCCGTGATGACTCCATCCGGCTGTCGGAATCTTGGTGACCTCGCCCAAACCATAATTGGGATCGTGATTGCCCGGGACCAATGCCCTGGCCTCTCCCTGAGAATTGGTAATCCATCCGTGAAATCTAATGCCATCAACAGCCTTAAAGTCAGTGGTATAGGCCATGGTATTTGATCGCCAGTCAGGCGAGCCCGGCGTTCCCGGCGCACCAAAGGTGTCTCCGAAGAGAAAATAAATCTTGCCGTTGTTATGTAAAAACATGCTCCCCAGGTCAGTGCCGTAGACATTTACCTGATCGGTATGGTTTATGGAATTTTGACCGGTGAGTTGTGCGATTTGGTCGACTGAGACAATACCGATCTTTGCGGTATCGCTGCTCATCACCGCCGTATCCGTGTTGTGTGAATTTCGTGTATTTTTAGAATAGGCGTTAAAAAAAAGAAAAAAAACGCTCAGAAAGAGTGCGATGATTCTGGGCATAGTCGTTCTCCTGTGAGAAAATGTATGTTTGAACTGCAAGTCGATTTTTTGCATTTTAGCAAAAGCTATAGCTCGAATAATTTTTCATCAACTGGAAATTGGCAACGCCTGCTTGTAGTTTATGGTCAGCCCATTTTAGGTGACTGGCGCGACGTCGACGGTATTGGCAGGGATTTAGTCTATTTCTGCCAACGCAAAGAGGCAGAGCCTCCCCAGGGAGTTACGCGTCAGAGACTGGCAACCAGAGTAACTTTGTGCTTTGTGGTTTATCGCTTTTCCCGAAAGGCACTTAAAACGAAACAACCGCGCCAAACGCGGCATAATGGATCAAAGCAAAATTATAAACCTCGTCATTATCCGCCCCACCCTCGAGGAGACGGTAGCCGGCTTTGAGCTCGATGCGATCGTTGACCTGTAATATCAGGGCGGCGAGGACATCCTCGGCCCGTCCCTGCGGCGCGGCGAGGGCGTCGCCGTCGAGCAAAAGGGCAACCCGATCGCAGAACCGCCATCTGGCGCGGAAATGCAGAATCGGCACAAAACCAACATTGGCTTTTTCCGCTTCGAGACCATCGCCCTCTACCCGAATCAGGGCATCGCGAATCTTGGCGGTAAAGCCGATGCCGAGCTCGAGTCTCTCCCGCCTGAGAAAATCATAGCGGTAAACGAGCCGATAGGAATTGAACATCCAGGTGGTGCTCAAAGGGGTTTGGGCGGGAAAGGTCTCGCCGAAAAAAACGAGGTCTTGATCCAGTTGTCCCGTTGAATTGATGGAGAGTGGCGCAAACAGAACCCCCAGATGGTGACGCGGATTGAAATCGTAAAAGAGCCGAATGCGGTAAAAAAACTCGCTATCCGCCTGCAGATCCTTCGAGAGCGAAAAGAGGGTTCCGCCATCTCCCGGTATTCTGACGTCGTTGTAACCGCTGAACACCGCCCCGGTTTCCACATCCACCTCGATCTGGGCATAGAGAACCGGCGTGAAAAAAGTGAAAACGAGCAAAAGAATAACAGCGCTATTTTTAATTTTATCCATGTTACACCTCCAAATTTTAAATTCCCGACAGGACCGGAATCGCAACTTAAATCCCGGCCGCCGGCAGTTATTCACGGCTAATGGGCCTGTGTGCGGCTATTCGTTATATCTCCCTGACAACGTTACCGGCCCTCTCCCCTGTGCAAAAAAAGCCGCGGATCATAGATCACCTCGAGGCGGGCGATTTTGCCGTCGCGCAGGGTTAACCATTTCGAATAGGTCATCGGTCTGTCCGCTCCTGTGAACTCGACCAACGCCGCCACACCATCGTTACCGGTAACGAGTCTCCTCTCTCTGGCATAGAGCTCGAATTTATCGCCCATCGACACCAGTTGCCCGACGTATGCATCGGCGCTGTTCACCGACATGAGGGGATCCGTAAAGACAAAATCATCGGTAAGAAACTCCCTCACGGTCGAGTGTTTGGCCCTGCCGTTGAACAAGGTTTTAAAATAGGTCTCGATAATGTCGCTGTTTTTCATTGCAATCGACTTTTGGAAGAAATTTATTTTTCCTTCTTTTTGAACGGATAACATCAGAACCGTTCATTGACGATCGTATTATAGATAGATCCAAAGGTAAAGCGGATCCCCATTTCGGTGCCAAGGGAATAATTGGTTTGCAGACGTCGCCGTCGCAGCAGAATATCTTCCCGCGATGCTTCGCCCCTGGGAAGAAAAATCTGATCGTGTATACGTTCAGCTCTCAGCTCAACATAAAAAGAAAAATGCTGCGTCAGGCGATAGGAAATATCAAAATCAGCCTCGATGCTGTTGTATTTGAAATTGTGGAAATAGTGAAAAAACTCGAGACCGGCATCGAGGTCGCCCCATGGCTGAATGAGCTCTACCTCTACCCGCAATTGTTGATAAAAAAGATTCTGCCGCATCTTGTTGTAAAGGGTCTCCTCGATATACCTGTTACCTTGAAATCCCAAATAATACCCAATTGAAAAAACCTTGCGATTGGATAACTTCCAGGGAAAAATATTGTATTCCAGAGCCGGAGAAACCCAGGCTTGTAAATCGAGATTTTGATAGGTGGAATGCTTACCTCCTGTAAATAAACCAACAGACCAGTGCGGGCTCAAACTTTTGATCAGCTCGGTATGCAACAGCCGGTTTCTTAAGGTGCTGTTTATCTCTTCTTCATCATCTATATAGGTTTCATCATCGTGGCGATAATAGAATATGGAACGAAATTTCCACTCTTCAGTCGTGCGTTCTGCGCGCATTGTATTGGATAAAACCAGTTCTTTGCTGCTCTTTTCAGAGTTGATATCGCCATCAAAATCAATTTGAAAAATCCAGTAATTCCAGGGATCCCGGAGTCGCTCCTCCGCTTTTTGGTTCTCCTTATAAAAGACAATATCAACAGCGGACGACACTTCGGTCTGCGATACGTAGGGCAGCAGGCCCATTTTCATCACCTTAACCAGGCCTTCTCGCATGATCGACTCGGTATCCGACTGCCGGCTGATATAGAAGAGCTGTTGATTCAAGCCTTCAAATTGCTCCTGGCCGATAAAATCGAGGGTAAATCTGTGCCCGCTGCTGCCGGTGCGCTGCAACGTCACCAGGACATGCACGTGAGCCAGTTTCGGATCGCGGGTAAAATCGACAAAGGGAATGGAGCGAATAAAAAAAGAGCGATCGAAATAATAACAGTCGAGATAGATTCGCAGCGTCGAAATCGCGGACTGGGGCGATTGCGTCTCCTGCGCGTTTGCAGACGGAAGCATCGAGAACATGATTACCAAAGTGAGTGTAATAGCAATCGCATCGGGTCGGAATCGTTTCACAGTGTCGGAAATCTCCTTGTTAAAAAAGTGTACAGGTGCGACGCACAGATCGGAAGAGCACACGTCTGAACTCCAGTCACGTGA
>CAZSOP010000153.1:0-9109 GCA_964608385.1 uncultured Cytophagia bacterium | reverse complement strand
GGCGGTTTTGGGTACGCATTAACCGGATGAGCCGTTTTTGGTTTTCTAATTTCAAGTTTTTATTTAAATTACAATTTTTGTTGATTTTTTGGTCAAAAACAGTTAATATTATATTTAACCTGTGTCCGCGTACAGGGTTTCCTGATTTTTTAGAATTCAGTCATTTTTTTGGAGTTTTTATGTGGCTTGAACTGCTAGCTGTTGCCTTGTGGGGAGGTGTTGTAGCGCTGGATACAACGGCAGCGTTCCAGTTTATGATTTCGCAACCGATTGTTGCAGCTTCTGTGGTCGGGCTATTGATGGGGAATTTTCCCCTGGCTTTTGCTGTGGGGTTGTTTTTACAGCTGATTTGGTTAAATGAACTGCCCGTTGGTGCCGCCTATTTTTCCGAGGGCAATATCGGCTCTGTTGTTGCTGCGGCTGTGGCAATTTGGAGCGTTGAATTTACAGGGCGCCCGACATCTTCCCTGGCCCTTTCGCTTTTGTTTGGGGTATTAACAGCTTATATCGGCGGCAAGATTGTACTTATAATGCGTAATTTTAACGGTAAGCGATATCATACTTTATTAACAATTGAATCTCTCAAGGTCTCGCACATCGAGCGGGCGCATTTATGTTCTCTCTGGTTTTTGTTTTTCAGTGGAGTTGTCACGACTTTTGTTTTGATTTTTTTGGGAGGCAGAATTATACTTCCTTTGGTTATTGATTTGCTGCCTCTTTTTGTTGATACCTGGTTGGCTCCGGTCAGCAGCGCCTTTTTGGGTATTGGTTTTGCAATTTTATTTTATATTTTTTACAGCAAAAGAGAGTGGTGGTTGCTTTTTGCATCGGTTGTGGGCGGATTTGTTTTGGTTTTGTTGATATAAAACGGAGTCGTTTGTTATGGAGCGTATTAAACGCTCGGATCTATATCGCATTCTTTTTAAAAGTTTTTTGATACAGGGCTCCTGGAATTTTCAGTCAATGCTGGGATTGGGTTTTTGCTATTGCCTCATACCTGTTTTAAACCGGCTTTACTGCGACGAACGGGAACGGCAGGCTTTTCTAAGACGGCATATAGAATTTTTTAATGCGCACCCCTATTTCATTACCTGGAGCCTTGGTGCCGTTTCCAAGCTGGAAGAGGAAGCTAAACATAAAAAATGGAAAAACCATCAACCTATAAACTTGTTTAAAAACCGGACAGTGGGGATTTTGGGTGTTATCGGTGACCGGCTTTTTTGGAATGGATTCAAACCGGCGGCAGCGGCCATGGCTGTAACGATCGGCTTGTTTAGCTGGGTGGCTATACCGCTTTTTCTGATTGTTTACAATATCCCGCATCTTTATGTGAGGATGAAAGGATTGAATCTTGGATATCAAAAAGGATTTGATATTGTTTCGAACCTCTCTGTGCGCCGTTTTGAGAAATATTTTAGTCTGGCCGGCAAAGCCGGAGTTATTTTTACCGGTTTATATTTTGTGGCAGCAAGCCTGGAGAGCTGGGGAGGCGGGACGGCTTCTTTTTTAACATTTATTACCGCCATTCCGGTTACTCTGTTGTTAACGCATAAGGGAAAATCTATCGCAATGTGTGTGGCAGCCTCTGTGGTTTTGGCTGTTCTGTGGGGCGCTATTTTCAGTAGCTGACAAGGATGAATTTATGTTGAGCAAGGTGTTTAAAATCAAAAATAAAATGGGTATACATGCACGTCCTGCGAGTTTATTGGTCAAGACCGCGTCGCAGTTTGAATCTTCTGTTTATATATCGAAAAATAGTCAGGAAGTCAATGGAAAGAGTATTATGGGAATATTAATGCTGGAAGCCGGCTTTGGCAGTGAAATCACCGTTCGCGTTGACGGAAAGGATGAAGCAAAGGCTTTACAGGCATTGGAAAAAGTTATTGATAAGGATCAATTCAACGAAGAGTAATATGTAAATGGCAACAGGAAAGAAAAAACAGCAGGAAGTACGGCTTGATGGTCTGGCCGTATCCCCGGGTATCGCCATTGGTCCTGTTTATATAAAGGGGAGCAGCATAGAATATGTTGAGAAAAAAAAGCTGACTCCGGAGCAGGTAGAGAGCGAGATTGAAAAATTCCGGCATGCTATAGAGAATGCAAAAGTTGATATCGAGTGTTTACAGGAAAACGCCGAACGATCTATAGGAGAGGATAATGCCAGGATATTCGATGCTCACAGGCTGATGCTTGAAGATGAAATGATTGTTGACCAGACCATTGAACGAATAAAAAATAATCTCGAAAACGCAGATTATGCCTTTTCCAGCGTCGTCAATACTCTGGAGGCACGGATAAATTCTGCCGAGAGTGATTATTTAAAATCGCGATCGCTGGATCTCTTTGATATAAAGAGACGGGTGGTCGGACATATACTCGGCAGCGCGGATGAGTGTATTGTACGTTTTTCCAGTGCTGTAATTGTTGTTGCAAGGGAGCTCACCCCTTCTGATACGGTCAGTTTGGATCGAACCAATACCCTCGCTTTTGCGGTTGATTTGGGGGGTCAGACATCCCATGCTGCGATTATGGCCCGAGCGCTGAAAGTTCCATCTGTTGTGGGGTTGGGAAAGGCGTCCAAAACCCTGTCCACCGGAGACGAAGCCATCTTGGATGGCATAGATGGAACGCTCATCCTTTATCCGCGGCAAAAAACAAAGCGATTTTATCGTCAAAAGTTACAGCGTTACCATCGTTTTGAAGAAAAATTGTCCCGTATTCGAAAATTACCCGCCCGGACAAAGGATGGGAAAGATATTGAGCTTGTGGCAAACATCGAGTTTCCGGAGGAGGCGGAGAGCATTCATCAGGAAGGGGCCCAGGGTGTCGGTTTGTACAGAACGGAATATTTGTTTTTAACCCGCAGTCAACTCCCCACAGAAGAAGAACAGTTTCAGGAATACAAACGCGTCATTGATGCGATGAAACAACACCCCATTACTATCCGCACGCTGGATATCGGGGGAGACAAAAAACCCTCATCCATACAGATTCCTGAAGAAGAGAATCCCTTTCTGGGGTTACGGGGAATCCGTTTATATAAAGATTATGAGGAGATGATAAACACTCAACTTCGTGCTATACTGCGGGCAAGTGTATATGGTCACGTTCGAATTCTTTTTCCGATGATCAATTCGGTTTCTGAGATGCGGCAATGCAAAGCTCTTGTCGAACAGGTTGCTGAGCAGCTCGGGAATGAACACCTATCCTATCAGAAAAACATATCGATTGGAGCGATGATTGAGGTACCCTCTTCCGCAATCATCGCTGACTATATTGCTGCAGAATGCGATTTTCTGAGTATCGGGACAAATGATCTTATTCAATATACACTGGCGGTGGACCGGGGGAATGAACATGTCGCCTATTTGTACCAGGGATATCATCCGGCTATTCTGCGGTTAATTCGGGATATCGTTGAAAAAGGGCATCAGCAAGGCGTATGGGTCGGTATGTGTGGAGAGCTTGCCGGCGATCCGCTGATAACGATGGTTCTGATCGGACTTGGCCTTGATGAGTTCAGCGTCAGCCCCATTTCCGTGCCATTGATTAAAGAGATTATCCGCCGGGTAGAGTACACCGAGTGTGAGAGCTTTGCAGATCGTGTTCTGGGATATGCGTCTGTGAATGAGGTATCGACTTATCTTCATGAGGTGATGAATAAAAAATTTAAAGATCTCTTTGCCGGCGATTTGATACATCAGTAGCGATATCGGCAGGCAGTAAACTTTTTTTATTCATTTTTCTCTTTTGAATGATTTCCTACCCATACTCCGCAAACCATCCCTTTTGCCGTATTGGTATAGAATAAATTCATTGCAACTCTACAGAAAAATGGCTATTTTTTTGGTATTTAAATAAATCAACAAGGAGAGGAAATAGATGACACGAACACTATTCACTTCAGAGTCGGTTACCGAAGGTCATCCGGACAAAATTGCGGATCAGGTTTCCGATGCGGTGCTGGATTCGGTAATGAAGGATGATCCCCGCGGACGGGTTGCATGTGAAACGTTTGTTACCACCGGCCTTTGTCTTGTCGGAGGGGAAATAACAACCGAAACGTATGTAGACATACCCCAGTTGGTACGACAAACCATACAATCGATAGGGTACACCAATCCAAGTTTTGGTTTTGATTATGAAAATTGCGCTGTCCTGACCACAATAGACCAGCAGTCACCGGATATTGCCATGGGGGTGGATCGTCTGGGAGCCGGCGACCAGGGAATGATGTTTGGATTTGCGATTGATGAGACGCCGGAGTTTATGCCGTTACCCATATCACTCGCTCACAAATTGACTCAAAGACTGGCCATGGTCAGAAAACAGGGTATTTTACCATATTTGAGGCCGGATGGCAAATCTCAGGTTACTATTGAGTATCAGGATGATAAACCCCATTCCGTTCATACGGTGGTTATTTCTACTCAACATGATCCTGACATCAGCATAAAGCAAATCAAAGAAGATCTTACTGAAAACGTTATTGACCCGGTGTTGCCAAAAGAGCTCATACAGGGAGAGGGTCCCATTATACATATCAACCCGACCGGCCGTTTTGTTATTGGGGGACCTCAGGGAGATGCCGGATTGACCGGCCGTAAAATTATTGTCGATACCTATGGTGGATATTCCCGTCACGGTGGCGGAGCCTTTTCCGGCAAGGATCCGACCAAAGTGGATCGTTCTGCTACCTATGCTGCCCGGTATATCGCCAAAAATGTCGTTGCGGCGGAACTTGCAAAAAAAGTAGAAATTCAATTGGCCTATGCCATTGGTGTTGCTGAACCTGTTTCCATTTATGTCGATACGTTCGGTACCGGTCAAATCGACGATGAAGAGATTGCCAAGCTTGTGCGCAAAAATTTTGATTTGACGCCGGATGGAATCATCAGCGCTTTGGATTTGCGCCGGCCGATCTACCTCAAGACCGCAGCCTATGGACATTTTGGACGCACAGACGTTGATTTTCCATGGGAACGTACCAATAAAGTTGCTGAATTACAAAAAGGATAATAAGGAGGAGGCGTGAACTACGATATAAAAGATTTAACCCTTGCGGATGAAGGTAAACGGCGAATCGAGTGGGCGGATCAAAATATGCCCGTACTACAGCTCGTTCGCGAGCGCTTTGAAAAAGAAAAACTGTTAAAAAACAAAAAAATGTCTGCCTGTCTACATATAACGGCGGAGACGGCGAACCTGGCCAGGACACTCAAGGCAGGTGGAGCTGACCTCGTATTGTGTGCATCAAATCCTCTTTCTACACAGGATGATGTGTCTGCTTCGCTGGTTCGCGATTATGAAATTCCTGTTTTCGCGATAAAAGGAGAAGATGAAAAAACCTATTATGAACATCTTCACGCCGCCATCAAACACGGTCCTGTTGTCACGATGGACGATGGTGCTGATTTGGTCTCCACCATCCATAATGAATACGCCGAAATCGCTGCAAACATTATTGGCAGTATGGAAGAGACCACCACCGGGGTGATTCGGCTAAGAGCGATGGCAAAAGACGGTGCTCTTAAAATTCCGGTTATCGCGGTAAATGATGCCACCACCAAGAATCTGTTCGACAATCGCTATGGCACCGGTCAATCGACAGTGGATGGAATCATCCGGGCCACCGATATTTTACTGGCCGGTAAAAATGTTGTGGTGGCGGGATATGGCTGGTGTGGCCGTGGACTTGCCATGCGTTCAGAAGGCATGGGTGCCAATGTCATTGTGACGGAAGTGGACCCTGTCCGGGCACTGGAGGCGGCGATGGACGGCTATCGCGTCATGCCTATGAATGAAGCAGCAAAGATTGGCGATTTGTTTTGTACATTGACGGGTGATATCAATGTTATCCGGCCGGAACATATTGAGCTGATGAAAGATGGTGCTATCATCGCCAATTCCGGTCATTTTAATGTGGAAATTGATATTCCCGGTCTTAAAAAGATGGCGGTGTCGAATCGTTCGCAGGTTCGTCAATTTGTAGATGAATATACCCTCGCAAACGGTAAAAAGGTGTTCTTGTTGGCGGATGGCCGATTGATCAATCTTGCCGCGGCAGAAGGACATCCGGCCTCGGTCATGGATATGAGTTTTGCGACTCAGGCGCTGACCACTGAGTGGACGATCCAGAATGAAGGCAAACTCGACATCAAGGTGCATAATGTTCCGGAAGAGATCGAAAATTGGGTGGCCCGGTTAAAATTGTCCAGCATGCAAATTGAGATCGATGAGCTGACAGAAGAACAAAAGCAGTATTTGGCATCGTGGGAAATGGGAACCTGATCTTTGATGTTGCACCGGATGTGAGACTGTAGCCAAACGGACTCTTTTTTTTTTTTTTCAGCTATGTCGGCGACTAGATGAATGGTTTTACGATAAAACAGATAAATTTGTCTTTTCTTTTATATAAGCAAAACCGACATCCGGACCGATCCCAAGGTCCGGTGTCGGACATGCAGAGAGGGCTGTGGTTTATTTTTAGGATTAATTTGACAGAGTTGAAAAAAAATCGTCTCTTTTGTTTTCTGCTTGTCGGACAATTTCTTGTCTTTGGCATATGCGAATTATGGGGACAGAATGGGGCGAGCATTGCTCGCGGTTTTGCACTAGGCGGTGCCTATAGCAACATGGCCATGGGGGCGGATGCACCTTTTTATAACCCTGCAAATCTATCCTATAACCCGTATTATGAGTTTAGCATTAATCTGATCGGGGTTGGATTCGAAACAGCGAATAATGCATTTAATTTAAATCAATATAAACGCTATAACGGCAACTATCTCGATGAAGCGTCAAAGGAAGATTTGGTAACCTCTATTTCAGGTGGCCGTCTTTCCGTCATATCCGCCGGCGAAGCACAACTTTTCAGCACCCATTACAAATCATATGCTTTTTCGATTTCAATGGTCGGCGACGGCCGTGGGAATGTTGCCAGAGAGGTTTTCGAGCTGGCGTTGCGGGGAAATGAACTGGATCGTCTGTATCGGTTTTCCCCTATGCTCGGTCAGTCTTCGATGGCGATTAAAGTCGGATTCTCCGGCGGGCAAACTCTTTTGCGGTCAAAAAAGTGGATTAGACATTTAGGCCTCGGATTTGGTCTCTATTATCTGAAGGGAATAGCTTTTTTCGATATCAATCAATCGCAAGTCTATTCACTCACCCGTTTTTCCAATGCTGATGCCACCGGACATTTTATTTCCGACAGAGCCGAAGGCGGGAACGGCATGACCTTTAACATCGGCTCGACATTGGAATTTACCGATTGCTGGCGGGTCGG
Organism: uncultured Cytophagia bacterium; assembly: GCA_964608385.1. Taxonomy (GTDB): domain Bacteria; phylum Zhuqueibacterota; class Zhuqueibacteria; order Residuimicrobiales; family Oceaniaggregativiventaceae; genus Oceaniaggregativivens_A. Next base: position 1,824 of record CAZSOP010000153.1, on the reverse strand, counting down.
TATCGGCGTGCAGGATGTTTTTTCCTTTATACGTTGGAATCACGGATTGAAACAGTTACAGGCAAACTTTAAACTCTATGATGGTTTTGCAGATAACCTTTTGACCGAACAGGGGGATTTTGATTCTGTTTTGGTCACTTCTGACACAACCCTGGCGCGTTCCTCGTTCACCCAGGTGTTGCCAAGGCGGTTGTTTATCGGCGTTGTTCACGCCCACAAATGGATTTCTATTGCTCTTGATTTCAAATATCATTTTCACCGACTAGAGTATCTCCGATCTACCCGGTTGGCTATGGGATTTGAATTTCATCCGAGTCAAATGATCAAAATCCGTTCCGGCATCAATTATGACGACCGCATCGGCGTTTCTTATTCAGGTGGGCTTGGAATCATATGGGGAGCGTTGCGGTGGGATTGGGGCATGCGCTTTAATAACGGCATCACTACACCGCATATTCGCGGTATTGGGGCGGCGACTTCGTTCTCTTTGCATTATTAATCGGAATTATATAATAGGGAATTAAAAGGCCGCCGTAGAACGCGGCGGCCTTTGTGAATGCTCAATCTTTGTTCACCAGATATTCATACTTTTTGATAAATTGATCAGATGTAAGGTGGGCATAATCCGCCATTTTCTTCAGGATTTCCGTTTCTTTTAAATCCCTTTTTTCCAGACGAACCATATAACTTCTGGCGACTTTATAATAATCGCTTGCAATATTAACATAGCGAACCGATGTCTTTTTTGTTTTCGGATCCAGAATATCCTTAAACTTGAGCGGCATGACTTTGCCGTTATCAACACAAATCATGGCATTGTCCTGAAAGTCCGGATCATCGTTTAAAAGATAATTCACTGCATGGAAACCGAGGTCGCGGGTATATTCCTGATCGAAGGGAATGGGATCCGCACATCGCAGAACATATCCGATATTAATTTCGACCATGCGAAATTTTTCACTGCGTTTGGTAAAACGGCTTTCTACTTCCCGTTTGATGATTTTGCCGAGTTCGATTTCGGCAAGTTGCATATGACCGTAGGCATCTTTGGTAATTCGGTTTTCCGACACCCGGAACAGGTCTTCTTTTGAAAATCTTTCGGCCACGCCTTCTGCGATGACCATAACGCCGTGATTGTTGCCCATTGCTCTTCGTTTCAGGATAGAGGTTTCGAGAATGTCACAAACCTCCTCTACTTTGATCTGTGTGGTTTTACCAAACTCTTCTCCGATAACCGCCAGGGTGGCTCCCGCGGATTTGGCAATACCAAGCGCCAGGTGTCCGGCATGACGACCCATCGCAACAACGATATACCATCTTCCGGTAGTCCTCGAGTCTTCCATCATATTTTTTACCAAGACGGCACCTAAATCTCTCGCTGTTTGAAATCCGAATGTCGGGATGTCATTCGGTAGCGGCAGATCGTTATCAATTGTTTTCGGGACATGGGCGAATTTTATTCTGCCTTTGGAGGCTTCTGCCAGCTGACTTGCTCCATAGGCGGTATCATCGCCCCCTATTGTAACAAGATATTGGATATCAAACTCATCCAGCATTTTCAGAGCATTTCGAATGCCATCTTTCTCTTTTGCAGGATTGGTGCGGGATGTCCGCAGTATGGATCCTCCGGTGAAATGAATGCGGGAGACATCGCTGATTCGTAATTTACGCGTATGTTTTTTAAATACATCCTTCTCTCCTTTGGTCAGCCATTTATATCCATCATAAATTCCAATTACATCGAGATTGTTACGCCGTGCCTCAATTGTAATAGCAGCGATAACACCATTGAGTCCAGGGGCGGGTCCTCCGCCGACGAGTATA
>CAZSOP010000152.1:0-9134 GCA_964608385.1 uncultured Cytophagia bacterium | reverse complement strand
ATGATAATATGTATCACCATGTTTTTTTTCAGCAAAATCCCTGTAAATGTCCTCTGCCCGCTGTAAGTTTCCCTCGACTATATAACATTTGCCTAATTGAAAAAAGGCTGTATGATAATATCTGGTTCCGGGCCACTTTTTGATCACTTTTTGATAATACGTTTTAGCAGTGTCTGCGGCAAAAAAGACGTTCAGGTATATATCTCCCATTCGCAGCAAGACTTGAATCGCTTGTGAAGATTGGGCGAATGCACGACTGAATTGCTTATAAGCATGCAGTGCTTGTCCATAATCACCCTGATCATCATATATCTTGGCAAGACCGTGTTGTGATGGAATATAATAAGCACTATTGGAATAACGATCGATAATGAGCTGGTAGGCTCGCCGGGCGTAAACGGCCTGGTCCTGTTTTGCCGCTGTTTGGGCAAATCTGAACAAGTGTCGTCCTTTTTCATCAGACTCTTTTTCCAGAACAAGATGTTGTTCGAGAGCACCTTCATAATCATCTGCCACCATGAGTATATTGGCCAAAATCGATCGGATCGAAGATTCCAGCGATTGAAATTGCTTTAGTTGCTTTTTAAGAGCCGTTGCGATCTTTTGGGAAATTTGAGGCTCTTCGCAGTACGATAAAAAGCGCGATTCGATATAGGCCTGTTGATTTGAATCTATTTGTAACAGATGTAAATACTCTCGGGCCACACGATCAAAGTCCTGCTGATTGGCGTAGATGGCAGCCAATTCGTGAATATATAATGATTTATTCTTGAAGACGGTAAGAGCTTTTTGAAAGACGGCTTTTGCTTTATCCAGCTGTTGCAGTTGCATCAACGCCGAGCCTATGAGCTCATAGGCTTGCTTAACCTCCTGATTTTCATCTAGTACTCTTTGCCATAATTCAAATGCCTGCTTGCGGTCACCCTGACGATAAATAGCGTCAGCTATATCAACCTGATATCGAAGGTGGCGTTTTTGTGTTTGTAGCTTTTTAACAAACTCGATAAATTGGTCATAGTGAGTCAGTTGATAAAAACACCGCTTTGCACCCAAATAACCGGCAAGCTCATCCGGATTTTTCATGCTGACTCGAGCATAATATTCTGCAGCCCTTTGATACTGGCCCCGCCTCTCATACTGTGTTGCAAGTCTCAACAGTTCGGTTCTGTTTAACCGAGCCGTATTGTCCTGAGCAAGCAACACCGAAAAAAGCAACCCAATTAAAACATATATTATACTACTTTTTTTCATTTTGTCGTTCCGAAAGAGACCTAAAATAGTGTTCGATTAACCTGAGATAATCGTTGCTGAATCCCTGCTTTTTTGCTCTTAAAAGGTCCCGTGTCAATTGATCTTTGTGGTCAAAATCAGAGGGAAGCGCTTCAGGACTCGCTGTTTGGTACGCCTTCCCGGTTTCCGCTTTGCGCTTTTTACTGAATTCCCGTTCGCGAATGGATTTTTGGGCATCAAGCATACGGGACAAAATTTTTTCTTGTCTTTCAACGGTTTGCTGATCGATTTTTTGATCGCTAAAATCGTCTTCCACTTTTTTCATGTCTTCAACAATCTTGTCGAGATCGCCAAGAACATCGGACATCTCCTTTGCGTCTTCAGCCAGCTTTTGCAGTGATTTCCGCACCTGCCCCTGTTTGGCCGCCATCCTCGACATCGCTGCTTGTTCCATCAATTGCTGCGCCATGCCCATGGTCTGCTGATTAATGCCCTCTTGCTTTTGACCGAGTTTTTGCATCTGCTGCATAAATTGTTCAAAATTCATTCCGCTACCGCTGCCCTGCATCATCATCTGTTGCATATTATCTATTAATACCTTAACCGTTTTATTTATTTCGTGCATCGCCCGTTTTTGCTCGATCAAAGATCGGGACTGACGGCGATCAACCAGAGCATCTCTGCCGTTCTCCATGTGTGCTTTTGCTTTTTCAAGGCATTTGCCTGCTTTTTGCTGAATAAATATATTTTGTTTTGCGGCAGTGAATAGCTCTTCTGTAACCCGCCCCAACGCCTGAATCAGATCATTCTCCGACGTGGCCAGTTGTGGAATGTCCGGTGTCATCATCCCTTCCGTATTAAATATATTGCGTTCCTGTTCCTCGGATAACTGTATTAAATCTCTGGATGCCTTGCGTATGGCCGCAATGGCCCTTTTCATAGCCTGACCACTCATTGAATTCTTGGCGGACTGCAATTGCTGCTCCATTTTATGCAGGGATTGTTCTATCTGTCTGGACTGGTTGTTCACACCGCCCGGATCGCTCGCTGATAAAAGCTCTTTCTGAATGGTTTGCATTTTTGATTTAACCTCTTCTTCCTCAAAAATGTCAAGGGCGCGATCAACAGAATCCTTTGCCATGTTCTCTGTTTCAAACATTTTTTCGGAGATTTCCCGGAGCAGAGATTCCAGTTTTTCGGCTTCCTTGATCGAATTTTCATTGTGTTGTAGAATATCTTTGTTGGCACGTTTTGACCTTGCTTCTTGCAGCGACTTTTGTTTTTCCTTCAGGCCTTGTGTCATTTTAATGGCCTGATCGAGTTGTTGCTCGAGTTTTAGTTTTTTAAAAATTTCTATAGCGCGATCCAGGCGCTTTTGGAATTCATCTTCTCCTTTGCTTAATTTTTCCAGTGTTTGATTGATCATATTCTGATCGATATTTTCTATAGCCCTGGTCAAGTTCTTCATGACATTACGCAATTCGAGGGTCATGACATCGTCAACAAGGCGTTGCAGCTCTTTGTATTTCTCCAGAGTTTGCACAGATAACAACTGATTTTCTTCCATTTTCCAACCAATTTTATCGGTTGGAGCGGAGAGTTCCGGGTTTTCTTTCTGATTCTTTTGTTTTCGTTCGGGCGCGTTTTTGATTTGCTTTCGTTCCTGCCACTCTAGTTCCTTGGCGCGTTTTAGCTCCAAAGATAATTGATCGATTTCTTTCTTGAGATCCTGACTTTTGTCATAAATGTTTTCAAAATGTTGTATGGCCTCGTCCTGTTGAAAAGCAACCTGTTGATAGATTTCATAGATCGAGGGAAACCTGGCTCTATAATAATCCGATTTTGCAGATTTTGGTCCATTTAGATCATCGTTATCAAACGCTTCGAGATAGTAAATGACCTCCTCGTTCGGCAGCATATCATACGATAACAGGCTCCAGGTGTGATTCAAGTTTATGCTTTCTTTCGGCTGCCTGAAAGCATACAGGCTTGAATATTGAAATTTTGTAGAATCTATCGTCTCTCCACTGCCAATCTTAAGCGACGCCAGTCTTATCTCAGAGACACCATAATCATCTTCTGCGTGTATCAAAAGAGGAATTTTCATATCCTCGTTCAATTCAATATCTCTGCCAGGATTGAGAACCTGTATAAATGGATAACGATCTGCCATCGTTTCTATCCTGTATAAGATCGGATTCGAATTTTGATAACCCTCAAAATCTTCAAGTGAGAAATGGTATCGATCATCCCGGCTTACTCTAAAAACACCTTGAAAAAACCGTCCCTCCGATTCGATGTCTATAGCCTTCCGATTGTTAAAAATAAGCTTGATATTCTTTATGACCTTGTTCACCCTGCCGCTGATATGCACCTCTGAGCCCTTTAGGGCGGTTATGTTGCCCACATTTTCTTCCAACAATATAGGGTCCTGATTTGTATAGGGAGGAGGAACCAATTTCAATTGCATTTGTCGAATCATGGGTAACTCGACAACGGAAATCGTATAAGGAGGTGAATATCCGGCTATCTGGTATTGAAGAGAATCCTGAATATTGCGGATAACATGCTTGAACGTGTCTTGCTGTGATGCTTGAAACGCCTGCACCGAGGAACGAGTGCTGTGCGTAAACTTTAACTGAAACCGATGTCGCTCTTCAGAATTTGTCCAGATTTTTAATGTTAAGGGCTTTCCTTTAACGATTTTGATATCGCCCGGCGTCAAAAAAACCTGAATCTGTGCCTTGTTGGAATACTCTCTTAAGGGATGAACCAGGCGATGGAAGGATGGAAAAAAAACGGATTTAAATAAAATTACCAGAAAGAGAGCTGACATCAGGACAGCTCCTGTATACTGACTCCACCGGATGACAGGTCGCCGGTCAAGAAATTGAACAAAATCCGTCTTTTCAAATGTCTCATTGATCTGAACAAGAGAATGGCCGATTAATTCGCGGGAGTAATTTTCCCGGTTTTGTTGGTGTTTTGCAAACATCTGCAGGGTGTTGGCGAGGCGGTCATTAACCCCTTTGTAAAATCTTCCGACCGTCAGTGCAATTTCGTTGATGGGTGGTGTGTTGGGTCTGATAAAGGTGTACAGTTGAGATCCCGCACCCCGAATCAGTAGAAAAATCAACACAAACAAAGTACATAAAGTCAAACCCAGCCGCACTATGGGATGAAAATGAAAAACGGCCTCAAGCAGCAGACTGGAAAACAGGATGGGCAGGCTCTGCACCAGAAAGCGAAAAAGCACTTTTAAAAGCGACAGAAAATTGCTGTGTTTTCGAAAGCGGTCAAGCTTTTTAACCAGTCTCTCATATATAACGTTTGATGTTCTCATATGATTAATGGGTCAATGCATAAATGACAATGTTCGTGCCCATCTGTAAGGCTTTTTCACGAACCTCTTCCGGGTCACCATGTACCGCGGCATCCGCCCAACCATCCGAAATATTGGTATTGAAAGCATAGAAAACCACCATGCGCCCATGATGAAAATAACCATATCCCTTTGGGGGGCCGCCATCATGCTCATGTATTTTAGGCAAGCCGTTGGGAAAATCGAAAACTATATGATAAACAGGGTGATCAAAGGGAATTTCCAGCAGCTCCTTATCGGGAAACACTTTTTTCATTTCCTCGCGAAAGTACCTATTCATACCATAATCATCATCTGCAAAGAGGAACCCCCCATTGATCAAATAGGTACGCAATCTCTTTACTTCCTTTTGCGAAAAAGATATGCGTCCGTGACCTGTTAAAAACAACACAGGGTGGGAAAAAAGGGCTTCATCCAAAAGCGATGCCCGGTGTTCCGTTTCCGCTGTTTTGAGCTGAACCTGTGTTTCCATATAGCGTAACAAATTGGGAATACTGGATGGGTCGTTATACCAGTCTCCACCACCGCTATATTTTAGGCGGATCAGGCCTAACCGGTATGAGCTGTCTGCTCCCATGGCCGTTCCCACAAGAAGAGTAGAAAAAAGGATCAACAAGAACGTTTTAACCGACCTTCTATTCATGATTCATTTATATCATGTTTGATTTCAATAAAGACTTTTTCTTTGATTTCAGACAACCACTTTTCAAATTCTTTCTGCATTTTCTGTTCTCTCGCCACTGTGGAAATCCGCTGCCAATCTTTTTCCAGATCAAGCGCTCTGGGTTCATCCCGCCTTAGCAGTTTAAGAACATGAAAGCCGTATTGCGTTCTTACCGCATCTGAATATTCACCGGGGTCTACCCCATCCAGGGCATAGACGAATTCTTTCGCCGTTTCTCTGAGTTGATCCATTTCAAACCGTCCCAAAAAGCCCTCTTCCTCGCGGGACACATCGTCCTGGGAATATTTTACCACCATTTCCTTAAAAGGCGCTCCGTTAATCAACTCTTTATGAATTTTTTTAATCTTTTCAGCAGCAGCGACCTCATCTTCCCTGCTGGGTTCGGGGGAAATAAGGATATGTTTACAGTGAACTTTTTCGCCGCGGCGATCGACGAGTTTTATGATATGAAATCCAAACTGTGTTTTTACGATATCTGAAACCTGGCCGGGCTCAAGAGAAAAGGCGACCTCTTCGAATTCTCTTACAAAACCACCACGGGCCATAAAACCCAAATCGCCACCCCGCGCTGCGGATCCGGGGTCTTCGGAATAGGTTTTTGCCAGCTCTTCAAACACTTCCCCTGAATTGATTTTTTCCTGTACCTCTTCGATCTGTTCTCTGGCAGTGCTCATAGCCACCTCTCCGGGTTCCGGTGTAACCAATATATGACTGATCTCCACCGTCTCTTTCATGGATGGCAACGAATCTTTATAGCTGGAATAAAACTCCTTTATTTCCCGGCGGGTGATATTTACATCAGAAATTTTTGAACTTCGTACAGCTCTTATCCGCATCTCTTCTTCAATCTGTTCCCGGTAATTTTTGCGAACTTTGGTAATACTCATACCGAAATACTCTTCAACCTTTTCCTCGCCGCCAATCTGCTGCAAAATGTTCTGCATCTGCTGCTCAAGCTGAAAGTCAACCATTCGCTTATCGGCTTCTATAGTGTCTTTTTCCGCCTGGATGAGTAGTACTTTCTTATTGATCAAATTATCCAGAGATTCGGATTTCAATTTTTGAAAAGCAGCCGGATCCTTCGCCGGATCAATCTGTCGTTTTAATGCCTCCAAATAGGCAAATTGAACAACCTCTGATTCCAGAATAACATTTTTATCTATGATAGCAATAATTCTATCCAGAACCTGCTGTGCGGAGGTAAAAGAAAAACTCAGCATAAGGATTAAAAAATATAGAAAATGTTTTTGCATTTTTGCTCACCTGTTATTAGTGGATTTTAGTCTCTATTTAATGTCTTGATTTCTGCAGAATCCGGGAAAACGTCACTCACGAGCTCCCAATGGGTATCGATGGCATACTCATCACCTAATACTGATATCAATTGGCGATACAGCAATTCTCGTTTTTGCGTCTCTATGCGCCATCGTATTTTTTCTTTGGCTTCTTCCAATGTCTGCGGTTCATCCTTTTTGCGAACTCCCGTTACTTTAACAAGGGCATAGCCAATCTCTGTTTTAATCGGCCGGGAAACGCTGTTCAGGCGTAATTGCGGAATTCGTCTAGCCAAAGTAGAAGAAATATCCTCAAGCAGTAACCATCCAAGATATCCGCCCTCTTGTGAACTGGGATCAATTGAAGATTCTTCAGCCGCCTGATTGAAATCCAGTCCATTTATAATGCTACGCCGCAATATATTGGCACCCTGATAAGAAGACACCATAATTAAAGAAACCTGATAATAATCATTTTTCCGGATAAACTCTGTCTTTTTTTCCTCATAATATTCCATCAAATCCATACTGTCTACTTTAACGTTTTTATTGACAAGCTGTTCCAAATATGACGCCACGATATAATCTCGTTTGATATCGTCAAGCTTTTTCTGAATATAGGGCAGCTTATCATAGCGGTTTTTCAAGGCTTCCTGATAAACCAGCTCTTTTTCAATCCAGCGTTTTATATAGTTTTCCACCTGAACCTCTGAGATGTTCAGACCGGGGTGTTTGGGCAAGTCAGCTTTGACCTCTTCCACCGTGAGAGTATGGTTGCGTACCCGCGCAATTATTTCGGATTGCTTTTGATCGCCCTGACAGGATATTATCACGACAAAAATCATTGTGAGAAGAAAAAGTGCCCTTGTCAACAACAGCCTTTTTTTAATTCCGCTCATATTATTTTCTTTCCTCGTAATAAATAATGGGTATACCGGCTTTTAAATCAGATAGCCACTGTTTTCGTCGTTCTTCTCTTTTCTCTTTTTTATAATCAACCAAAACACGTCCTTTTACCTCTTCGAACAGCTCTGTTTTTGAGGTCTCGCTATCTTTGTCTTGATTGTCAATATAATCACTTTTATGCTTGTTGAAATAAGCTTCAAGTTTCTCATCCTCTACGATTATTCTGTCTTCGATTCGCTTTTGACTTATCGCTTCGAGAAGAATATTGTCCTTGTAAGGTTGCATTCTCGCGCGGAATGCATCTGTTTCATGATACTTTTTTTCATGGGCATATTTAATAATCAGGATGAGCGGTATCGCTCGATCTAAAAACTCTTTGAACACATCAAGGTCCTCCACCAGAAGGTTTTTATACGATGGAATGTCTTCCAGAAGAGCGATAAAATCATCCAGAGTATAATCCGTTTCTTTGAAATGGATGAGTGCGGTTTTTTCACCGGCAGACGATAGCTGACGCAACACGTCAATTGTGTTTTCTTTTGGTAATTGCTTTTTAAGCGCTTTCACCCTTGAAGAGATATGAACAAGACCGTCGTCGTTGACGTTGGTCTCTTCTTTTTTCTTCAACTGGTCAATAAAGCTCTGAAATGCATTGTTTAATTCGCGGGCGTTGCTGCGTTCAAGTTTTTGTCGCAATTTTTCATAATAATGGCCGTAGGAGGGAATGCCTGTTTTTCGGCGCTGCTCGACCCTAACAAGGTGATATCCCTTTTCCGATTGCAAAGGTGCAGATAAAACTCCTTTTTTCAGTCCCATAACATTTTCATAAAATTCCATCCCAAAATCGCGTTCTCCATATTTAATAAAACCGAGGTCGCCACCTTTACCCAGAGTCAGCGTATCGCGGGAGAATGACCTGACCAGGTCGGTGAACGCTTCTCCTCGTAAAATTCTCTGACGTAACGAGTTGAGAATCTCAATTGCGGCCGTTTTATCCATAGAGGTTGGTAAAAATATATGCCGCATTCTGATTTCATAAAGCTCTCTGTTATAAGCCTCCCGGACATCCTCTTCTGTAATGATTTTCCGGGCGATTTCTTTTTCAGCCGTAAAATAATACAATTGTCTCCGTGCGGCCTGCTCAATGCGTTTTTTTACGGCAGGGGTCTCTGCAAGCTTTGTTTTTTTCGCATCGAGAAGCATTAATCTGTTTTCAATTGCTTTTGTCAGGGCGTTTGCCTCTTTGGATACCTGATCTGCATAGATAAACGTATTACCTACGCGGACGAGTCTGTTCGGGGTATTATCGCAGCCCAAATAGAACATAAAAAGCAGTATTAAAGTCAAACCTATCCTAAACAGCATTGAATCCTCTTTTTTAAGTTGTTAAAAAACAATTGTTTATATGTTGTTTGTTTGTTTGTTCGTTATAGATTCTAATCTATTGAATCATGTCATTCTTTGCAAGAAATTTTTCATCGTCTCAAGCTCATTTTCCTTCTCGCTTATGGGCATAGAAAAAGAAAGCTGACTTTTTGTTTGTTCGAGTTCCAGCTTACTACCGCCGGCCTTAACCAACCGGGTAATCCATTTTTTAAAATGATCTCCGGCGGGAATGGTATGATTATTAAATTTGCCTTTAATCAGATGATTTTGC
>CAZSOP010000151.1:0-9206 GCA_964608385.1 uncultured Cytophagia bacterium | reverse complement strand
ATCAATAATCTCCAATATCATCGATGAAATCCCAATCCTGTCCATTGCCGCCACCCAGGCTGAAGGGACAACCATTATCCGGGATGCCCAGGAACTCAGAATCAAAGAGTCCGATCGTATAAAGGCAATTGTAAGCAATCTTAAAAAAATGAATGCCAATGTTAAGGAAAGCAAAGACGGCCTTTTAATTACCGGTTCCACGCCACTCACCGGAGCCACCATAGACAGCTACGGAGATCATCGAATTGCCATGTCGTTTGCCATTGCCGGATTAATTGCTGATGGAAAGACCATAATAAAAAATGCCGAATGTGTCGATATATCGTTTCCCGGCTTTTTTGATATTCTTGATGAGATTCGGAATGATTAATACGAGTACCTGCGTATACGGCGTTATAGGATATCCGATCGAACACAGCTTGTCTCCCGTATTGCACAACTGGTTCATGAGTAATTATAACCTCAATGCGGTTTATGTTGCTTTTACTGTACATCCTTCCGAATTGAAGAATGCCATCAAAGGAGGGTCTGCATTGGGAGTTATGGGGTTAAACGCAACCATTCCACACAAAGAAGCCCTCCTGGGACTTGTAGATGAAAAAGATAGAGATGTAGAGCTTGTGGGTGCGATCAATACACTCGAGTTGAATACAGGAAAAATTCAGGCTCACGTTACCGATCCGTATGGTTTTACGGAATCTCTTGGTCAGAGGAAATATTGGTTTAAAAATACCGAGGTGTTGTTGCTCGGAGCCGGAGGTGCGGCCAAATCAGTCGTCTATGCACTAGAGGGGCTGGATGTCAAAAAAATATGGATTTACAACCGCTCGGCTCAGAGACTGAGTACATTCCTCGACTTTTGTAATAACGTCCTGCCCGCTTCAAAGGTACAAGCCATCAACAGGAAGCAGTTCAATGATATCGCTTTTGACTGCAAAATTATTATCAATACCACTTCTGTAGGCATGTATCCTCATACCGGAGAGAGCTTGTTGAGGAGCGACGTTTTTCATGATGCTCAGTTTGTTTACGACTTGATTTATAATCCGGTAAAAACCAAATTATTACTGGACGCAGAACGCAACGGCGCAACAGTACAAAACGGGATTGATATGCTGATTTTCCAGGGACTTGAATCTTTGCGAATCTGGACAAAGCAACCCCTTCGCCTTGAATCGTCCAAATTAAACGAAATACGCAATATTTTGCAGAGCCGATTATGATCCTGAATCGAATCCGCTTTTTGACGGCAGGGGAATCCCATGGTGTTGCCCTGAATACAATTATCGAAGGAGTGCCGGCAGGTTTGCGGTTAAGCGAAACCGATATTGCCCGAGAGCTTGGCAGGCGACAGCGAGGTTATGGCCGGGGCGATCGGATGAAAATAGAAACAGACCGGGCCCGAATCTTATCGGGCGTGCGCTATGGCAAAACCATTGGCAGCCCCATTTCTCTTCTTCTCGAAAATAAAGATTGGATCAACTGCCAGAAAAAAATGTCAATCATAGAGGTTGACCAGCCTGCCGACCTGCTGCAAATGCCACGACCGGGACATGCTGATTTTGCCGGTATGGTAAAATACCGTCACAACGATCTCCGCAATATACTCGAAAGGTCTTCCGCCCGGGAAACGGCTATGCGGGTAGCAGCAGGTGCGATTGCAAAAAAACTTCTCAAAGTCTTTGGTATCGAAATCTTTGGTCATGTTCTTCAAATAGAACGCATATCATCCTGTCATTCAGCACTCTCGTTGCTGCAACAACGCCATTCATTGGAAAAATGGCGTCATTATATGGATCGCGTCGAGAACTCTCCGGTTGCGTGTGCAGACGCTTCAGCGGAAGAAAAAATGATTGCACGTATCGAAAATGCAAAAAAAACCGGAGATACTCTCGGTGGTATTTTTCAAATTGTTGCTATCGGCATACCCGTCGGTTTGGGTAGCCATGTCCATTACGATCGAAAACTCGATGGTTTGATCGCCCTCGCTATGATGAGCATTAATGCCATCAAATCCGTGGAGATCGGACTCGGAAAAGATGCCGCATCGCTGCCCGGCAGTGAGGTCCATGATGAAATATTGCTCGATGAAACCAATACCTATTACCGTCCGAGCAACAATGCCGGTGGAATCGAAGGCGGTATGAGTAACGGCGAACCCGTTGTCGTCGGGCTGGCAATGAAACCGATTCCGACCATGAGCCGTCCACTCAGGTCTATTGATGCCGGCACATTACATCCTGAAAAAGCGTTCAGAGAGCGAGCGGACGTTTGCGCCGTACCTGCTGCAGTTGTTGTTGCAGAAGCAATGCTTGCTCTTGTATTGGCTGATTCTCTCATGCAAAAGCTCGGAGGTGATTCAGTAACGGAGATGAAAGAGCGTTTTGATGAATTACCACAAATACCACTTGAAAGAACATAACATTTATCTGGTCGGATTTATGGCAACCGGCAAATCGAGGGTGGGAAAAGCCCTTGCCGGTATAATGCAGAGGGCCTTTTTCGATACGGATGATTTTATCGAAAAGACGAGCGGGCATACCATTGCAGAACATTTCAGCTTGCATGGTGAAACGTATTTCAGAAAACTCGAACGGGAGGCCGTCGCGACGATGAGCCGGAAACGGGAAGCGGTTATATCGCTTGGCGGAGGTGCTGTCCTCGATCCCGGCAATTGGCAGATATTGACGGAAACCGGTCTCACCATATGCCTGCAGGCAGACCCGCATGTGCTTGCCGATAGGATTTCCAGAAAAAAAAACCGGCCACTACTGTCCGGTTATTCAAAATCTGAACTTCAAAGCCGGATTCAGTCTCTCTTGCAGGAACGCGAAACTTACTATTGTCGCGCCGATTACATCTTTAAAAGTCGTGAAAATATTCCAGCCGATGAATTGGCGGCAACTATATTTAAAACACTTTGGAATGATTATGCGTCAAATTAAAGTGAACCTCGGCAAACGGAGTTATCCGATATTTATTCAGAGCGGAGCGCTGAGCGGCAATCCTGAGTTTTTGCGTCCTCTGATGTCTTCAGATCGGCTTTTTATCACAAGTGATCACACCGTCGAATATCTCTATGGAGAGAGGATTCGACGCTTTTTTGATTTTTTTAACATTCCGGTGGTTACTCTGACCGTAACTCCGGGTGAAGCTTCAAAATCACTAAAGATTGCCGAAGAGCTTTACGATGCCCTTGTCGACCATCGTGCCACGCGCAACTCTATGATCATCGCTTTTGGCGGCGGTGTTGTTGGTGATCTTGCCGGATTCGTTGCTGCAACGTTTATGCGCGGTATACATTATGCTCAGATCCCCACCACGCTCCTGTCACAGGTAGACAGCAGTGTGGGCGGAAAGGTCGGGATAAATCACAGCAAGGGCAAAAATCTTATCGGAGCCTTTAATCAACCAGACTTTGTTGTCATCGATCCGCAGGTTTTAAAAACGCTGTCGCATCGCGACATTCGCTCGGGATTGGCTGAAGTCATCAAAACAGCTTTCATCGGCGATCATCAATTGTATCAATTTTTGCGGGAAAAAATCGCTCAAGTTGAGGCGGTGTCCAATACAGAATTAACCGAATCCATTATTCATAGCTGTTGCCGCCTCAAGGCCGGGATCGTAGAAGAGGATGAACGGGAAGGCGGAAAGAGAGCCGTTCTCAATTTCGGGCACACCATCGGACATGCTCTCGAATCGGTTACACACTATGGTACTTTTTTTCACGGTGAGGCGGTCTGTTATGGGATGCTTGCTGCCCTGCAACTCTCATTGACGCAGAGATTGCCGGATAAAACCTATCAAGAGTCAATTGAGCTGGTGCAAAAACTTCATCCGCCTGAAATTCCCGCTTTTGTCTCTGTGGATGATATCGTTTCTGCAATCGAAAAGGATAAAAAACGACAACCTAGCGGTCAGCTTTGGGTATTGCTTAAAGATATCGCTAAACCGATATTGACAAAAGCACTTTTAGAGAAACAAGTAAGACAGTCGGTCGAGCTGTTACTGAAAAGAAAATCTTAATCTTCGTTTAACTGAAGTGTTTCAGCAATTTGACAAGTTTTCATGATCGTGTACAGCTCATTGTGACAAAGAGGTATTCAATGATATTGGTTATTCATGGTCCCAACCTGAATCTTCTCGGCGAGCGGGAACCACAGGTGTATGGGACGCTTACTCTCTCAAGAATCAATGAGATGATTGATAAAAAGGCGGAGCGGCTAAAGCTACAGATCAGGCATTTTCACAGCAATCACGAGGGTGCCATTATTGACTTTATTCATGAAAATCGACATGATGCCGGCGGTATATTGATCAATCCGGGTGCCCTGACGCATTATAGTTATGCTTTACGGGATGCAATCAGCGCTGTTGCACTCCCCTGTGTGGAAGTCCATCTTTCAGATATTCAGGAGCGGGAACCATTTAGAAAAATTTCCGTCATTAAAGAGGTTTGTCTTGATCAGATCAGTGGTGAGGGGGTTAACAGTTACTTGAGAGGACTGGAACTTTTGGCCGCTCACCTCGAAGGCGGTGACTAACCGCTGGAGGATATTACGCAAAAGCGGGATGTGGGGTGACGCTGTTTTCAATTTTCAAAAAAACAAAAGTCCGATGCTGAAAAATAAAGAAATTGCACAATTATTCACCAGATTTGCCGATATACTCGAATTTCAGGGTGAGAATGTCTTTAAAATAAATGCCTATCGCAAGGCAAGCCGGGTAATATCCGACAGCAATGAAGATATTGAGATGTTGTGGAAGGAGAAAAGGCTATCCGAGCTCAGCGGTATCGGCAAGGCTTTACAGGAGAAGATCAGTGAGTATATAGAGACGGGCAAAGTAGGGGCTTTTGAAAACCTGATCGCTGAAATACCGGAAGAGTTGTTTACCCTGTTATCGATTCCGGGGTATGGTCCCAAAACGGCTGCCCTTGCCTACAAAGAGCTAAAAGTTGAGACCATGGAGGATTTACAGCGCGTGCTTGAGGATGGTCGTCTTGCCGCTTTACCGGGTATGGGCAGCAAAAAGATCATGAATCTGAAAAAGGGTATTGAGTTTCTGAAAAACGCTTCAGATCAGATCTCCATCGCAGCCGTTTTGCCCGTTGTCCGGGCGATTATAGATCATATGCAAAACCATAAAGAGCCTCTGGTCAATCGTATCCTGCCGGCTGGTTCGATTCGACGTTTTAAAGAAACCGTGCATGATATTGATATTTTAGCTGAATCGGATAAAAGCCGGGATACCATAAAACATTTTCTCACCTTTCCCGCTATCAGCCAGAAAATTGGCGCCGGTCAAACCAAAGCATCGGTTATACTGGAGGATGGATCACAGGTTGATCTGCGAGTGGTTCCCCCCGTGAGTTTTGGAGCAGCTTTGCAATATTTTACCGGCTCTCAGGCACACAATATCAGGGTGCGTGAGCTGGCAAGAAAAAAGGGGCTGAAGATAAATGAATATGGGGTTTTTCAACAAGAGCGACAAATTGCCGGTAAATCGGAGGCTGAGGTTTATCAATCCATTGGCATGCCCTTTATTGCTCCGGAGCTATGTGAGGACCGGGGTGAAATCGAAGCAGCATTGGAAAATCGTTTGCCTGACCTTATAGAAATTGGGGATATCAAAGGCGATCTTCATATACATTCGCTTTACAGCGATGGACACCTGAGTATGGCGGAAATGACCGGTCATTTCCGCGATTTTGGTTACGAGTACGTAGCGTTTTGTGATCATTCAAAATCAGCTTTTTATGCAAATGGGTTGAGTGAGGAGAGATTATGGCGGCAACAGGATGAAATCAGAGCTTTAAATCAACAATATTCTGATTTTACCATCTTGTCGGGTAGTGAAGTGGATATCTTGCCTGATGGCACGCTGGATTTCTCCGATAGCGTCCTCGAACAGCTTGATTTTGTGATCGCTTCGATTCATAGCGCATTTAAATCCGATCCTACCGGGCGCATTATTGCAGCGATGAAGAATCCGTTTGTCGACGTCATCGGTCATCCGACCGGGCGTTTGATTTCTCGGCGTGAGGCTTATCCGGTAGAGATGAAAACAATAATCGATATGGCCGTCAAAACCGGTACCGCACTGGAGATCAATTCCTTTTGGGATCGCCTGGATCTAAATGATATAAATTCAAAATTGGCGGTTGAAAGCGGTGTTAAACTTGCGATCAATACCGATTCACATAACGAGCAACATCTCGAGATGATTCAGTTCGGTGTCGGTACGGCCCGTCGTGGGTGGTGTAGCAAACACGATGTTATTAATGCATGGGACTTGAAACATTTTAAGGAGTGGCAGAAACGGAACCGCTTATAGCATTTGTCCATTAAACCAGATAGTTGAATTGGCCAAAAAGAAACGAAAATTTCCTTATTTCCCGGAATCCTGCAACGACACCTATGGCGTATTGATTACGCTTGTCACCATTTTAGTATACGAAATTATACTTTTATATTGTAATAACGGAAACATTCTCTACCGCAATTCCGTTGATTTACTCCTGCGAACCCTGGTTAAGAGCGCTGGAATTGCAGCCGATATCGGTTCTTTGGGATTTGTTGTGCTTATCGGCGCTGCGATATGGCTGCACAAACGCCCGCCTTTGTCCATCAAAATTCAGTATCTTCCCATGATGATACTGGAAAGCAGTGTATATGCCTTCATTGTCGGGCTTTTGGTTTCCAACCTCTCTAAATTTATCATACTCGCTGCAAACAACAGCGGTCAATCGCTTGTTCTTCAGATCGGTCTTTCACTGGGTGCCGGAGGCTATGAAGAATTGATTTTCAGAGCGCTTTTGTTTTATTACAGTGCTTTTATGCTTATCGAGGGTGCTCATCTGCGTCCGGAATTGGGATACTATATAGCGGCACTCTTGTCATCGGTCGCGTTTGTATGGATACATTACTGGAATATGCCGTTTGATCTTTATAGCGCCTTGTTTCGCTTTTTAGCCGGTCTCTTTTTTTGTGTTCTCTATTATTGGCGGGGCCTGGGGATTGCCACGCTTACACATGTTTTTTATGATTTCTTTGTTATTTATACAAATAATTTTTAAATTAAAGGTCATATTCAGATCGATATTTTTCGCATGAAAAAATCAGGACAGACGAATGAAACTGATTATTTTTATAATATTTATGATTATTTTTTTTGTCGGTGTTATGTTTTTTTTCTATCCTTTTACGCCGGCAAAAGAGGCGCCCATACAATTTCGCGTTACCTATGGTGAAACACCGGTTCAAATTGCAGAAAACTTACAGGAAGAAAAGATTATATCCGATGCATCTCTTTTTGTCTTTTTAGCCCGACTCACCCAAAAGCATCATCAGCTTAAAGCGGGTCAGTATCTGCTGCCGCAAAAGAGCTCCATATATTATGTGCTTGATAGACTCAGCAAGGGAGAACAATCCTTTATAAAAGTAATGGTTCAGGAGGGTATAACCAGTCGTCGGATCGCCGCTTTAATGTCAAAAAAATTAAAGGTGGATTCATCCCGTTTTGTCATGCTGACATCTGATTCCCTCTTTGCTGCCGGTCTAAATATCGATCATCCGACACTGGAAGGATTTCTGTTCCCCGAAACCTATCATTTTACCTTTGGCATTTCAGAGGAACAGATTATTAAAAGCATGGTAAAACTTTTCCAGCGCGTTTTCGATGATAGTTTGGCGCATAAAAAGGCGAGAGATTTGGGTTTCTCTTTTTATGAAACGCTGATTCTGGCATCCATCATCCAGGGCGAAGCCGTATTGGACAGTGAAATGGTCTATATATCATCGGTCTATCACAACCGTCTTGAACGTGAAATTCCGCTACAGGCAGATCCGACCATTCAGTATATTATTTCAGACGGACCGCGCCGCTTGTTGAATCGCGATCTCGAAATCGATTCACCTTACAATACCTATTTATATGCCGGTCTGCCGCCGGCACCGATTAACAATCCAGGCGAGGCTGCGATACGTGCGGCTTTAAACCCTTCTTCCACTTCCTATCTCTATTTTGTTGCAGATGGAAGGGGGGGGCATATTTTCAGCACCAATCTCAGAGACCATCTCAACGCAAAACGTAAATTTGACAAAATCCGCGCCAGGGTTGCACGTCAGAAAAGGGAGGAAGCACTTGGCAACAAAAACGAACAGTGATCTACACTGGCTCAAATCCGATCTCAATATTGTTCAAAAAAAGGCGGTAGCGGAAACCGAGGGCCCGGTTTTGATTTTGGCAGGCGCCGGTAGCGGCAAGACACGCGTTCTGACCTACCGGATCGCATATCTGCTGGCCAATGGCCTGGCTGAACCCAAAGAACTCCTCGCCATGACCTTCACCAACAAAGCTGCTGCAGAAATGCGTGAACGGGTTGCCAGGCTGATTCCCAACAGGATGTCCGGTATGTGGATTGGGACTTTCCATTCGCTCTTCGCACGGTTATTGCGACAAGAAGGTGAACGCCTCGAATTCACAAAAAGCTTTTCCATTTACGATCAAGATGATCAGGTCACCTTGATTAAAACGATTCTTAAGGATTTTAAATTAAAGCAACAGGATATTCCTCCCAGAGCGGTTGCCCATAAAATCAGCGCTGCAAAAAACGCCATGTTAACGTTTGAACAACTGGAACAAAAGCAGAACAATTATCTGGATGTTCAACTACCCGCTATTTTCCGCGAATACCAGCGGCGTTTACGGGAAATGGATGCCATGGATTTTGATGATCTCTTGCTAAAGCCGATTGAATTGTTTGAGCGTTTCCCTCTTGTCCTGGATTATTATAGTGGTAAATTCAGATATATTTTGGTTGACGAGTATCAGGATACCAATCGTGCTCAATATGTCGTCTTGAAGTATCTATCCGGCAAGCACCGCAATATTTGTGTGGTAGGCGATGATGATCAATCCATCTATCGCTGGCGGGGGGCTGAAATTAAAAACATCCTTGATTTTGAAAAAGATTATCCGGAATGCAAAAAATTTCATCTGGAGCAAAATTATCGTTCTACACAAAATATTTTGGCAGCAGCACATTCTGTGGTAAAAAACAATCACCAACGCCATCCCAAAAAACTGTGGACGGAAAAAGAAAAGGGCAATAAAGTCATCCTTATTCAAGTCGATACGGAACTGGAAGAAGCGAAGATGGTTGTCGACAGAATCGGATATGAGCTCAAAAATGGTGGCTATAA
>CAZSOP010000150.1:0-9225 GCA_964608385.1 uncultured Cytophagia bacterium | reverse complement strand
CGGTCTTCATAGCAGAGAGCTCGAAAAAAACTCTATTCATATAAACAATTTGATGACTCTGATGTACATGGGCGAACCACAAGTATAGTTGAACGACAGATGCGTGAAATCAATCGTCGCATGGAAAATGGTAGTAGATGGTCTAAAACAGGTGCCCAAAATTTATTAAAATTAAAAATGATTCAGGAACTTAATCCAGAGTCATACAAAAAATTATGGAAATTAACAAAGATCAAAAAAATAATCAAGTCATTCTATGTTAGAATGTAAACTTTTTGGAACTCTACCAAATAATTACAAAAGGCAGAATATGAAATTAAGGCTGAATAACAGGATTCATTTAAAAAATGAAAAAAGTATTATTCTCCTGGTGATACTAGCTGCTTTTATTTTGCGTATTATTTTTATGCTTGCAATTCCTGCATGGCAGTCACCGGATGAATATCCACATTATTGGGTCATCGAAAAAATTGCCAAAGATAATTCATTACCTGATACTGATCCTGACTTTCCAGCCTATGAAGCTTTTCAGCCCCCGTTATATTATATCTTTGCTTCAGTAATTGTAAAAATGAGCCGGGGAGAAATGGTCTTTACTCTTGATTATGAAAAACCTCCCATGTTATTGATAGCGATTCGTTTTTTATCTGTGATTGCCGGTGTGTTTGTGCTGATATTTTTATACCTGATGGTGAATGAAATTCCCGAACTGAATCGTTATGATCGCATTGCAAGTGTTGCATTTGCAGCATTTCTGCCGACTTTTGTTGGCGTAACTGCAACGGTAAACAATGACGCTTTTGCTATATTGTTCTCGACAATAAGTTTATTTTATATATTAAAACCAATCTGGAACAATAAAATTGCTTTGAAAGCAGGATTTTGGGCCGGTATAGCACTTTGTACAAAGCTATCGACTATTATATTGCTCCCCATTATAGTCTTGCGTTTTGTGTTGCTTGATGAAAGCAGCATTCACAGTCGTGTGAAATGGGGATTATTAAGCATAGCTACATGGGCTATTGGTGCATTTATATTTATCACAAGAAATGTAATTCAATTCGAGGCTGTCATAAAAAGCGATCCCGGATATGATGCATCATTTAGCTTTTCAGTTTCTTTTATGATATGGGCATTGCGAAATTTGATGTGGAGTTTTTGGCTCGCTTTTGGTCGAGTTTATGATATCGTACTATCTCCGAATGTTTATTTGATCATATTGATACCATTATTCTTTCTAGCTGGACTGGGGATAATCAGATATTATAGAGATCACTCAAATCTCGTATCATTTTTATCTATTTCAATTCTAATAAGCATCGTTTCCTCATTGTATTATACATTTTCTTATCCTCCGGGGACGACAACGAGCTGGGGGAAAAATTTATATCCTGTATTACCATTGATTGCTATACTTTTCAATATTGGATGGAATTCGGTACACCGAAAATGCAAAGGTGTTATTATGAGTATAGTCACTATTTTTATGCTGTTCGGATGCTTTGGGGTGTTAGTAATTCTTCAAAGCTTGAAATCTTGATAAAAGCATTAATGCAAATAATATTCATTCACGGAATGTGACGTTAAAAATCAATATTGTTTTTACAGAATATAGCAGTAAAAAGATAACAAAGGAATCTTTATGAAAAAAATTATAATTCTTTTAATGCTCATCCTTGATGTTGCCTATTCTGTTCATCCGAGGCTTTTCTTCAATTCTTATGACGTAACGAGTAATCGCTTATATACCAGAAGAACCATTCATAGCAGCTTGGAACTTTTTTATAATTATTTGAAAGATAATGCCTGGAACAATAGATATTCCACGTTAAATAGTAGAGATAAGGCTCATTATGCATCGGATATGGCCTTCATTGCGGCTATTGATTTAAGTCTGTCCTCGCCTGATCGGGCGATCCTTAAAACACGCGCAATTAACCAACTGTCCAATATTTATAATTTTGCTCCTGATGGAAGTGGGTATGAAGGAGTATTCTATAGTATGTTCGGGCTTTGTCCAATACTGGCGTATTATGAAGCATTAAGACGCGATGACCCCAGCAAAAATATGTTTACCACCACTAATTTTCGATATTCAGCTGAATGGTTAGCTATGGAACTCATTCCCGCACCTGCAAGAGATAGCGGTATACCCGAGTCGTTATTTGATTTTTCCAATGTAAATGCAGCATATTTTTCAAATTATTTAACAGGAGGTGCAATTTAAAATATGGTATCCATTTTTGCTGTTTTAGGTGGTGTTTTTTCATCTTCAGGTGATATTCCTTCAGGCGCAGCAACATGGATATTCAATCACCATACCAATATTATTTCTAGTCGTGGTGAAGAATTTGATAATTATTTTGGAACAAACAGCATTATGGCTTTAACGCAATATGTGAATAACGCACCGGCGTCACTTGAGTCTATTCTGAGTAATCGCAAGTTTTTTGAGGCAAGGGGACTCATTGTCAGAGATGGTTATGTAACAGAAAACAATCCAGCCCGTTTTATCGATGCTTTTGTTGATAGTCTTGATATGGAAAGACTGGGATTCAAATATTCAGTACCCAAAGACACTGGTCGCAAACCTTATAATCCGGGACATATGCTCAAACTTTATCTTTATGGTTATTTAAATAGAATACGCTCTAGCAGGTTTTTAGAAAAAGCTACTCATAGAAATATGGAATTGATTTGGCTGTTAGAAGCGCTTCGTCCTGATTTTAAGACAATAGCTGATTTTAGAAAAGACAACAAAAAGCCACTTAAAAAGGTATTCCGCGAGTTTTCATTATTATGCAGAAAGTTAGACCTTTTTGGCTGTGAACTTATTGCTATAGATGGCAGTAAATTCGCTGCCAATAATAGCAACGATAGAAATTATACTCGAAAAAAGCTTCAAAAATTAATAGAAAATATTGATGATAAAATTAATGATTATTTTAAGCAATTGGACGAATCTGATCAAACTGAAGAGTCTGTAAAAAATGTTTCAGGAGAAGATTCGAAAAAGAAAATTGAAAATTTAAAGCGAAAGAAAAATAAATATAAAAAGTGCCAATCCGATATAAATCAATCCGGAGATAATCAGGTTTCTTTAACAGACCCTGACAGTCGCATGATGCGCAGTCGACAGGGTAATAATGTTTGCTATAACGTACAGCTTGCCACAGACAGTAAATATAAATTAATAGTAACTTATGATGTTACCAATGAAGGTAATGATCAAAATCAACTCGCTCCAATGGCATTGGCTGCTAAAAAGGAATTAAAGGTAGATACAATATCGGCTTTGATGGATGCCGGATATTTTGAAAAAGAAAATATCAGGATTTGTGCTGACGAAAACATTGATTGCTATATTAGCCGCCCTCAGAAATCTCAAAATAAACAAAAATCTCTTTTCACTTATCGTGATTTTAAATACGATTCCAAGCGAGATTGTTATTGGTGTCCTGCAGGAGAAAAGTTGCTTTATAAAGGAAATAAAATTTCGGGCAAAAAACTTGAAAAAGCTTATTGGACATTAGCATGTAAAAGATGTTCAATAAAATCCCAATGTACCACAAGCAAATGGGTTAGGAGAATATATCGATGGGAATTTGAAGATATTATCGAAAAAGTTGAAAAAAAAAGTCAAAGAAAATCCCGATAAAATAAAACTCCGCAAGGCATTGGTCGAACATCCTTTCGGCACAATAAAACACGCGATGGATCAGGGGTCCTTTTTAACCAGGGGTATAGAAAATGTCAAAGCCGAAATGAGCCTGACTGCGCTATGCACAAAACCTGGCAGAGCATGGCGAGCTGACCTTTAATATTGGTGAGAACCCGGTGGAAGGGTATACCGGCATCCTCCTGCCGCTACTGATGGCCGCTGCAATCTATGCCGGGCTCTCTCCTGTTATCATCGGACAAATTATCGGAGTCTTCGCCTTTGCCGCCTGTCTGTTGCTCATGCAGCGGTTTCTCACCAGACTTGAGATCAATCCCTGGCAACGGCCGGCAACACTGTTGCTGTTCGCCACATCTGCCATGCTCTATCCTCACATCTTTAGCGGCATGGAAACCATGTTGTTCACCGCCCTGCTGTTGCTCGCTTTTTATCAGCTCTTCAGGTTGTTGGAAGGCAAACCCACATCACATCGCCAATATTATCAGTTTCTCTACTTGCATCAGAGGCTTGAAAATCACAAGAGAGAACAGTAACCATTGAGGCGTAAAATTTCCGGGGACGGTCTTAAGTAATTTTCCTTTTCCCTTTCCTGATTTTTGCAACAGAGATCGCTATTTGGCAAATAGCTCTACCAATACGGCTAAAACGTTTACCGCTTCTATTTCGGATATCTGTCCCATTTTTTTAACCAACCGTGATTTGTCAATCGTGCGAATTTGGTCTAAAACGATTTGTCCCTCTTTATTCTGAAATTTGCAATTGACCCGGGTAGGAGAATCCCGGCCCGATGTCGTTATCGGTGCAACGATGACTGTTGAGATATATTGATTCATCTTCTCCGGCTTTTAATCACCACAAGGTTGTGCATCTGGACAAACGAATCCGATATTTAATTCGCCTATCTTTGTATCATCCACGGTTTTAATCGCCAATGCGCCAGGCCCCAGGCAAAATTATAAAAATCTCTGCCTTCTTTGTGCGTCAGGATTCTGAAACGGAATATTATAAAGCCGTTCTCTGCAACATCTTTGCAGAGAACGGCACTGAGTGTTTTCTATAGCAAAAAGGGAATGGCCCCCTCCAGGGGCAAATAACGCTTTACAGCATGCCCACCGGTGGAGATTTGAACAGCTTGCTGGTGATCAGCTCGGTGAGTATACCGTAAATAATACCCATCACCACGGTGGATATGGCAATGTTCCAGTCCGGTACAATGGGGACAGCCATGGGAATGCTGGCAATAATACCGATAACAATTCCGTGCAGCCACCAGGACAAGCGCAATGCGCTGATGCCGAGCATAAAGCCGAGCATGATGCGCCCCAAAACGATGGAAATTTTAATTGAACCGCTGAGAGGTTCAGCACCCGGGTCCATGGTTGCCAGACCCAGACAAACAAAACCAAACAAAACGCCGCAAAGGGTTGCAATGATAACTCTTTTCGTTGTCAACATATTCCTTCCTCCTTTTGTTGAATTTACCTCTGAATTATAAACGACCACAGCCCAGCATCCCGTTAAAATTTGATCGCTACGACGGCTCGATGAAAGCTGTCGAGACAAACATCCCGGTAAGATCTCTTTCTGATTCTGAACGATTCAAGTTAAGCCAAGAGGAGAAAAATTGCAACTCTTATTTGGATTTCACGCTTATTTATTCTATCTTTATATATTATAAAAATCAAACAATGCAAAAGCACAGAGGATATTATGCTGAAAAGTGGTCTGGTCTCCGTGACCTTCCGGCAATTGACGGTGGAAAAAATCATAAAATTGACGCAAAAATCAGGGCTCGACCTGATCGAATGGGGCGGCGATATACACGTCCCGCACGGCGATATCGCTGTTGCCAAAAAAGTAAAACAGCAATGCAACGACAGCGGTATCAATATCTGCTCCTACGGCTCTTACTACCGGGTCGCCGAAAGCGCCAAAGAGGGACTCGCCTTCGAAACCGTACTCGATTCGGCCGAAGCCTTGGGCGCACCCATCATTCGCGTCTGGGCCGGAAATAAAGGCTCCGCCGATGCCGACGCCGGCTATCGCAGCCGCGTCATCGAGGACTCGAAGCACATCTGCGAGCTGGCCGCTGAGCGACAAATCAAAGTCGCCTATGAATATCATAAAGAAACCCTGACCGATACCAACCTCTCGGCAGCAGAGCTGCTCAGACAGGTCGACCACCCCAACCTCTATACCTACTGGCAACCGCCCAACAAAATGGATGACGATTACTGCGCCAAAGGCCTGCAAACCATCCTGCCCAGACTAACGGTCATTCATGCCTTTCAATGGCGTTTCAGCAACGGTCATGGTGAACGCCGCCCCTTGCAGGAAGGCAAAGACCGCTGGCTTCGCTTTCTCGAACTCGCCAACCAAAGCGATACCGAACTGCCGGTATTGATTGAATTCGTGCGCAATGACGATCCGGAACAATTTCTCCGAGACGCCGATGCATTGAAATCATGGCTGCGCACCCTTAACCAGGGGCAATAGACCATCATGAACAAACAGGATCAGTTGAAACACATTCCCCCGATCGACCAGCTGCTCGACAGAGCGCTGAAACAACCGTTGCTGGCCACCCTTGACCGCGACCTGCTCAAGGATCAGATTCGAAGCGCAGTGGATGTGTTGAAATCGCTTATTTTACAGAATCACTATACCGGGGAATCCGACCGTACGGCACTCAGCGACTGGATTCTCGACAAAACGCTCGATGAAACAGATGGTCTGTTGGCGCCCCGTCTCAAGCCGGTGATTAACTGTACCGGTATCGTCCTGCACACCAACCTCGGACGCGCGCCGTTATCAAAGATGGCGCGGCAGAATATCGAAAAAACCATGCAGGGCTATGTCAATCTCGAAATCGATCTCAACAGCGGCAAACGCGGGCACCGTCGGGACCATGTTGCCGATCTGCTGCGTCAAATTACCGGCGCCGAAGATGTTGCAGTCGTCAACAACAACGCTGCCGCTGTGTTTCTCGCCCTCAATACCATGACCTTTCAAAAGGAAGCGATCATCTCCAGGGGCGAGCTCGTCGAGATCGGCGGCTCATTCCGCATGCCCGAGGTGATGGAAAAGAGCGGTTCCGTTATGCGTGAAGTGGGATCGACCAACAAAACCAAAGCGGCCGACTATGAAAACGCCATCAACGACAACAGCGGTGCGCTGGTGGTGGCCCATACCTCCAATTATCGCATTCTCGGTTTTACTGAACAGGTACCGCTTTGTCAGGTAGTTGAAATCGCCCATCGCCACCAGCTGCCGGTGCTGCACGATATCGGCGGTGGTATCCTCTTCGATCTGACCACCATCGGCCTGCCCTATGAACCGCCGGTTCAGGACAGCATCAAAGCCGGTGTCGATATCGTTACCTTTAGCGGCGATAAAGTATTGGGCGGACCGCAGTGCGGCATTATCGCCGGTAACAAAGAGTGGATCGAAAAGATCAACAGCAACCCGGTGATGCGGGCAATGCGCTGCGACAAACTCGTCTATGCCGCTCTGGAAGCGACGCTCAAACTCTATCTGCAGCCAGAAACGCTGATGACAGACAACAAAACCCTGCGCTATCTGGCACAAACCCCCGAAAGTATAAAAAAACGCTGTCAGCAGCTGATGGCCCGGCTATCACAGGATCTGAAAAACAAGTTTCAAATCGATCTTCAGGAGAGTGAAGGCCAGACCGGCAGCGGCGCCCTGCCGCTGGAAACATTGCCCGGCTATGCCATGGTCATGCGCTCAGACCAGATCCCGGTGCAAAAACTCGCCCGCCACTTGCGCCTGCAGGAGACCCCGGTGATCGGCTATATCAAAAACGATCAGCTCTACCTGGATCTGCGCACCGTCGATGACGACATGCTCAATGCGTTGGCGAACCTGTTGAATACCCTGGCAGACCTTTAGCTGACCGGTGTAATATCAGGGACAGTTGCCCGGTACAATTGTTTTTAAGCAAACCGGCCCGGCATCATCAGATTGATTTTAATCTTTAAGGATATTTTGATTATGTTATAATGGTTGTGCTTTGCGGGTGGAGAGTTGATCTGTACTCAGAAGCGAGGCCTGGAGGATAAAAAAATGTAATTGTTCGCCTCCAAAAAGCAAATCCATAAAAAGGCTGAAAACCTATGCACCTATCCCTGCTTATTCTGTTCTTCGGCATCCTCATCGTTGCCGCTATTTTGCTCAAAACATGGCTCAACCGCATCGGCATTCCGCCGATGATCGGCTATCTGGCTCTGGGATTGGGGCTTCGCATCCTGGCCGATCAAACCGGAATGCTGAGCAAAGAGAATGAAGAGGTGGTACACTTTTTGGCGCAAATCGGCGTCATCACTCTTTTGTTTCGAGTTGGTCTTGAAAGCGACCTTGGCGGATTGCTTAAACAGCTTCGTAGTGCAAGTTTTATCTGGATTTTTAATGTTCTCATCAGCGGTACGGTCGGATATGCTGCAGCTCACTACTTGCTGAATCTGCCGTTGTTACCCTCGCTGGTCATCGGCGTCGCCATGACCGCCACCAGCGTCGGCATACCGGCCAAAGTCTGGAGCGACGAGAAAAAACTCGACACCCCCCAGGGCGAGCTCTTTCTCGATGTCGCCGAACTCGACGATGTCTCCGGCGTTGTGCTCATGTCGCTGCTCTTTTCCATTCTGCCACTGCTGCAGAGCGGCAGCGACGAGGCCGGATTGGTGCTGGTTACCATGAAAACTCTCGGACTCTTAGCTCTCAAACTCGTTGCGTTTACCGGTGCCTGTTATCTCTTTTCGCGCTATCTGGAAGAGCGCTTTACCGGCTATCTGCGCAAAATGGAATCCGGTCCCGACCTCATGCTCGTCGTCGCCGGTACCGGCGTCGTCATCGCCGCAATAGCCGGATTGCTCGGATTTTCCGCCGCCATCGGCGCCTTTTTTGCCGGACTCGCCTTTAGCCGCGATCCGCAACGCGTCAAGGTCGATGCTGCCTTCAGCTCGATCTATGATCTCTTTACCCCCTTCTTTTTTATCGGCATCGCCATGCAAATGGCCCCATCAGCAATGTCCTCATCCATGTTGCTTGCACTCGCAGTGCTTTTGATTGCCGCGGTTGTCGGCAAAATCATCGGCACCAGTCTGCCTGCCCTGCGCCATCTTGGCACCGCCGGTGCCCTGCTCATCGGCGTTTCCGTGGTGCCGCGAGCCGAAATCACCATGCTCATCATGCAGCGCGCTCATGAAAACGGCAACGGAGTGATCTCAGACAACACCTACTCGGCCATGATCCTGGTCTCTGCCATCACCTGCGTTGCGGTGCCGTTTTTGCTGCGTCCCGGGATTCGTAAACTCTAGGGAAAAAATATTGATGGATGTAAAGCCAGGCCTTTTAAGGGAAATAATTGTTATTCAAGTACACTGCTGTCCCAAATAATCAAAATCATCATTTTACCAAGTCGAAAATATGGCATTTATACATTTTTTGAGCTAAACGGTCAAAACAGGTCAACAAAAAAGGTTCTTCCGAATAATGAGTACTTTTTTAACCGCTGAGAAAACGCCAAG
>CAZSOP010000149.1:0-9230 GCA_964608385.1 uncultured Cytophagia bacterium | reverse complement strand
TAGAATAAAAAATTTACCCTTAAAAACCTTACCACCCTTATAATGTTTATAAAAGTCAATGGGCGATTTTATAATTGCATCTTTTGGCAGAGCAAACGGTTTCACTTGACCTTATCTGCGCTCATCACTAACAGTCAATTTTTTTCGCCCTTTGGCGCGGCGTCTTTTAATAACCTGCCGTCCATTGGCGCTGGCCATACGCGCTCGAAAACCATGTTTGTTGACGCGTTTGCGGCGACTGGGTTGAAATGTACGTTTCATATGCTTATATCCTCATTATTTTAGTTCTTTTAAAACCGTATAAAGTAATAAAAAAGAATAAAAAAATCAAGCCTTTTATTTATTTGTATTATATTTAAAAATCGATTTTTAATCTTGACATTACTGATGTGAATCTCTAATTTTAATAGGAAAAAGGAGTAATTGGCAACTTGTGAATAACTTTTATTCATATTTAACGATTTTAAACTGAGGATTGTTTCGTTTTTTGTGTGTTAACAACTCCGTTTTCCCACCTTATTTAAATTATTATTTTACAATTACTTGTTTGTTTTTTTGTTTTTTAAGGGTTGTGTGGATAAGTGGTTTTTTTGTGGATAAGTTGGTTTTTGTTATATTGTTGTTACTGTTGTTAAAAACTACACAATATGTTGATATCTTGTTTATTAAAACATCATATATTGGTTTAACATAAAGGATTGTACATATGGGGCAAAGGGATGTCGAAAAAGCCTGGGGCCAGGTTTTACAAATTGTTAAAGAAAATACAAATTCGAATAGCTTTATTACCTGGTTTAAACCAATCAAACCCCTAAAAATCGAAAACAGCGCAATTACGATTCAGGTGCCCAGTCAATTTTTCTATGAATGGCTGGAACAACATTATAGCACTGTGCTCAATGAAGCGATTCAGCAAATTCTGGGGTCTGATTATAAACTTCTCTATTCTATTTTAATGGATTCAAGTATGGATCCGGTACAGCTGCCGTCTTTAAAGAAAACCAAAGCACCCCAGGATAATGTTCGTGATAACCTCAGCGATCGCTACACATTTGATAGTTTTGTCGAAGGAGAAAGCAACAAATTCGCCAAAGCTGCAGCCACAGCCGTGGGAAAATCACCTGGGAAAACAACCTTTAATCCTTTGGTCGTATACGGTGGTGTCGGATTGGGAAAAACACATCTTATTCAGGCAATAGGCAATTTGGCAAAATATGAAACCAACTCGCACCGCGTCCTCTACGTCGATAGCGAAAGATTCACAATGGATTTTATCAATAGTATTCAGAAAAATAAAACCACCGAGTTTAGCGATATTTATCGAAACGTCGATCTTTTGCTGGTGGATGATATACAGTTTTTTGCCAACAAAGAAAGAACCCAGGAAGAATTTTTTCATACCTTTAATACTCTGCATCAAAAGGGAAAGCAAATCGTATTATCTTCCGACCGCCCACCAAAAGAATTACAGGGCATGGAGGAACGCTTGATATCCAGATTCCAGTGGGGACTGGTTGTGGATATTCAGCCACCGGACCTCGAAACCAGACAAGCAATTTTACAGCGAAAAGCAGAAGAAAATGGTATCGAGTTACCGGCTGATATTTTTCATTTTATTGCCACCCACATTACCTCAAACATCAGAGAACTGGAAGGAGCATTGATTCGCCTGCTCGCATACGCTTCTTTAAATGGGGAGGATATAACCATCGAATTGTCCAAACGGGTTTTACGCGATGTCTGTATAAAAAAAAGCAAGGCAATCAGCATAGAAATTATTCAAAAGGCAACCGCAGAATATTTTGGCTTTCCTGAAGATCAATTAAGAGCAAAAACAAGAAAAAAAGAAATTGCACAGGCAAGACAAATATGCATGCATCTGTGTAAAAAATTAACGGACAGCTCTCTCAAAACCATAGGTCTTCATTTCGGCGGCAGGGATCACAGCACAGTGATACATGCAATCAATACCGTTGAAGAGCTGATTAACAAAGATATTGCCATCGGCGAGGCTGTGGAAAGAATAAAAAATAAAATTGAAATTTCTCAATTGTGATGTGAATAATAGGTTGATAAAGTGTATAAAACTTGTGGAAAAGGGGCTTTTTATCCACCAAAAGGGGTACTTAAAATGGTGTTGTGTAAAAAAGGCATGTTACAAACAGTCCATTCACATATAACTGTTGATTAAAAAATAATTTTAAATAAGGAAAAACAAAAAGCTAGATCATTCTTTTACAGGTTTTCAACATATCCACAGCTCCTATATCTATTACTCTTTTTTAAATATATTATATAGATATAAAGTACTTGAAAAATTTCTTTGATTTGTCTAATTTCTGGTTTATGATCCCATGGGAGGAGGTTTTATGAAGTTTTCAATTTCAAAATCTGTTTTTCACGATTCCTTGAACAAAGTGATTGGTGTTGTACCGCAAAAAACCACCATTTCCGTTTTAACCTGTATTTTGCTTGATTTGGATGGTAATCAGTTATCCCTTATGGGTACTGATCTCGAAATTTCCATAAAAACATTGATCGAGGTTGACGGAAAAGAGGATGGTACGGTGGCAGTGCCTGCAAAAATTTTGGCGGATATTGTTCGGGAATTACCGGATATCCCCATAACCCTGTATACCGAATCAGGAAATAAATTGGTTTTAAAAACCGAAAAAGGCGAGTACAAAATTTCCACCCAGCCAAAAGAAGATTTTCCCAAAGTGAATGTGGAAGAGGATGGCTTTGAGTTTGATATGGCAACCGATGTTTTGATCAGAATGACAAACAAAACCATTTTTGCCGTTTCTATGGATGAATTGCGTCCCGCCCTGACCGGAATCAACATGGAAATGCTCGCCAATGAATTGCGTTTTGTCGCCACAGACGGACACCGTTTGTCTAAGATCATCATGTCTGATTTTGAAGGGCCTGAGGATTTACAAAAAAATATGATCATCCCGACAAAAACTCTGAATCTGCTTTTGAGAAACGTAGATCCGGAAGAACAGGAAAGCATCTCCATTCGTATCGGTGAAGATCATATCGTTTTCAACATGAATAAAAGCGTTATTTATTCTAAATTAATCAATGGTACATATCCGAATTATGAACGCGTTATTCCCAAAGATAATAACCAAAAATTACAGGTTAACAAGGATTTATTTATTTCAACCCTGCGCCGGGTCTCCATTTTTTCAAGTTCACTCACGCATCAGGTGAGGTTGATTATCAATAAAAATCAAATGACCATTCGTTCAGAAGACATTGAATTTGGCGCCGAGGGCAAAGAGACCATTGATGCATCTTTTACCGATGAGTCCCTTCATATCGGTTATAATTCAAATTATTTAATGGATGTTTTGAGACATATAGAACAGGAAGAAGTGATTTTTGAAGTCAGAGACAGTCTGAGTTCAGCCATTATCTATCCGGCAGAACAAAATGAAAACGAAAATCATATTATGCTGTTGATGCCGATTCGACTGAATGAAGAGACCGGTGAAAACACAGACGAAGCAGCAGAGGAGGAAACGGAAGCGACGGAAACTGAAACCGAAGAATGATTCTGAAATCGCTGCGTATTCCTGCGTTCCGCAATCTTTCAGATCTTAAACTCGAATTCGATCACCAAAAAAACTATCTTTTTGGCGATAATGGCCAAGGCAAAACAAATATTCTCGAGTCGATATACTGTCTGTGTTTGGCGCGTAGTTTTAAAAGTAGAGATGACTCCGACCTTATCCCCTTACAGGGGGATAAGTACTATCTTGAGGGATGGTTCGATCGGAATGATTTACATATTAAAAATGCACTAGGCTACAGCAAAAAAGAAGGCAAAATTTATAAGAGCAATAATAAACGGCTTTTACCCCTGTCCAGCCTGATCGGACAATTTCCGGTAATTATTTTATCTACAGATGATCAGTCTATTACCAATGGTCCTCCGGCTCAGCGGCGAAGATTTTTTAATATTCTGTTGTGTCAATGTTCAACTGTTTATCTGCAGCATTTGAAGGAATATGAAAAAATATTGAAACAGCGCAATTTTATTCTGTCGCAAATTTCCAAAAATCCGTCTCAAAATCATCATCCACAGCTTGAAGTGTGGACAGAACAGATGATTCAGAAAGGATATTTGCTGAACATGGCCAGGCATAAGGCTGTGGAAGAGATAAATGAGTATATAAAACCCTATTACCGTCAAATATCGCTATCCCGTGCTGATTTTCGCATAGCCTACAGGCCCGATGTTGAAATTTGCCCGGATCGTGAAAAGAGCATTGCTAATTTTCGCACAAAATGCGAAACTTATTCCGCAAAGGAAAAAATTCAAGGTACATCTTTAATAGGGCCTCAGCGCGATGAATTTGTTTTTCATATAGATAAAAAAGATATCCGGCGCTATGGATCGCGTGGTGAACACAAAAGCGCTCTGGTCAGCCTAAAGGCTGCGGAAGCGAATATTTTACAAAAAAGAACCTCAATGTCACCCATTTTACTCTTGGATGATCTTTATTCGGAATTGGATATCGAGCGGGTCAAGCAAGCGCTGGTTCTTTTTTCTTCATCAAGCCAAATGTTCATAACCGGCACAACCTTTGATCTGAATGTTATCAAAGATGAAATCGATAATCAAAACCATAAAGTATATATTGTTAAAGAGGGTAAAACGGTTGACGATGTATAGGATATAATGAAGCATATCAATCAAACATTAAACGATCTTTTTAAAACTTATGGAATCGCTGAAAAAGTAGATAAATGCCGGGTTGTGGAGAAATGGCCAAACGTAGTGGGAAACAACATCGGTAAAATTTCAGAGGCCAAACGGATCGAAGGAAAAACCCTGATTGTTAAAGTAAAAAGTTCGACCTGGAAAACAGAATTAATGATGCAAAAACCACAGATTATAGAAAAAATTAATCAACTGTTCGATAAAAACATCATTCAGGACATCAGATTTATTTGAAAGAGGCTTATGGCGCAGAAAAAGAACGACACCTATGATGCAAGTCAGATTCAAATTCTCAAAGGACTTGAGGCTGTAAGGCGGCGACCGGCAATGTATATCGGTGATGTATCCATCCGAGGACTTCATCACCTGGTCAACGAAGTGGTTGATAACAGTATTGACGAAGCATTGGCCGGCTTTTGCAATTCCATAGAGGTTATCATTAATAAAGATAGCTCTGTAACGGTAAAGGATAACGGCAGAGGAATCCCCGTCGATATTCATCCCGATCAACAAAGATCAGCCCTTGAAATCGTCATGACGGTTTTACATGCCGGCGGCAAATTTGATAAAAAAGCCTACAAGGTATCCGGCGGATTACATGGAGTTGGGGTTTCAGTTGTTAATGCCTTGTCAGAATGGCTGGTTGCAGAAATTTCCAGAGATGGAAAAGTATACCGGCAGGAATATGAGCGGGGAATACCGGTCACATCGATAAAAACGGTTGGAAGAAGAAAAACAACAGGCACAAAAATTACTTTTCTTCCGGATGGTGAGATATTTAAAAAACGAAATTTTAGCTTTCACATTATTTCGGAGCGATTGCGAGAGCTTGCTTTTTTAAACAGTGAATTAAAGATTGCTATTCAGGAGGAAAAAAGCGAAAAGCAGGAAACGTTTCGCTACCGGGGTGGATTGTTGGAGTTTATTCAGTATCTGGATCAGGGACGCAATCCCATCATACGCAAACCGGTCTATTTTTCGGCTGAAAGAGACAGGGTCCCTGTCGAAGTAGCGTTCTCCTATAATGATAGCTATACGGAAAATATCTATTCCTATGTTAATAATATCCATACCATAGAAGGGGGTTCACATCTTGTCGGTTTTAAAACCGCTTTAACCCGAAGTTTGAATCAGTTTGCAATTAAGAATAAATTGTTAAAAGGTAAAGACCCCAATATTATCGGTGAAGATGTCAGGGAGGGATTGACAGCGGTTATAAGCTGCAAGGTGACCGATCCTCAATTTGAGGGACAAACCAAAACCAAGCTTGGTAACAGTGAGGTAAAGGGGATTGTGGAGGGAATTGTAAATGAAAAACTCTCTCTCTATTTAGAAAAAAATACTTCAATCGGCCGTAAAATTATCGAAAAATGCAAATCCTCGGCTAAATCAAGAGAGGCTGCGCGCAAGGCAAAGGAATTAACCAGGAGAAAAACCGCACTCGAAAATGATACGCTGCCGGGTAAACTTGCAGATTGTTCAATTCAGAACAAGGAGAATACAGAAATATTTTTGGTCGAAGGGGATTCAGCCGGCGGCAGCGCCAAGCAGGGAAGAAACCGTCGTTTTCAGGCTATTTTGCCCCTGCGGGGAAAAATTCTCAACGTTGAAAGGCGCAGTGTGGAAAAAATGCTTTCCAACGAAGAAATACGAACAATTGTCTCCGCTCTGGGTACGGGAATCGGGAGGTCTGATTTTGATATAGAAAAAGTGCGATATAACAAAATCATTATCATGACTGATGCCGATGTCGATGGCGCTCATATCAGAACCCTTTTGCTGACCTTTTTCTTTCGCCATATGCGTACATTGATTGAACAGGGTCATCTTTACATCGCGCAACCACCGTTGTACAGAATCTGGGTCGGAAACAGTGAACATTATGTTTATGATGAAGAAGAACGAGAAAAAGTCTATAAAAGTCTGACTGCATCGGCAAAAAACAAGGTTAATGTTCAGCGCTATAAAGGTTTGGGGGAAATGAATCCGGAACAACTGTGGAGAACCACCATGGACCCGGATAGCAGAACGCTTTTAAGGGTGACCATTGAAGAGGCCTTTGAAGCGGATCACACCTTTTCAACCTTAATGGGAGACAATGTCGAGCCGCGCAGGAAATTTATTGAAGAAAATGCCAAATACGTCCGCAATTTAGATGTCTGATTGAATATAGAGCGAGTGAAAAATGGTAATCAACGGAAATAAAATCGTTCCTGTTTTTATAGAAGAAGAGATGCGCAATTCATACATTGATTATTCAATGTCCGTAATCGTTGCGCGCGCTCTTCCCGATGTCAGGGATGGACTCAAACCCGTCCACAGACGGGTATTGTATGGTATGATGGAATTGGGCTTGCGGCCGAATTCTCCCTATAAAAAAAGCGCCCGAATCGTCGGCGAGGTATTGGGTAAATATCACCCACATGGTGATTCCGCTGTATATGATACCATGGTCAGAATGGTACAACCCTTTTCATTGCGCTATCCCCTGGTAGATGGACAGGGAAATTTTGGTTCTGTTGACGGAGATTCTCCGGCTGCCATGCGATATACAGAAGCCCGGCTGGCTCCGATCGCAGAAGAGGTTCTAAAAGATATCGAAAAAGGAACGGTTCCTTTTGTACCCAACTTTGATGAAACGTTAAAAGAACCATCAGTATTGCCGTCATTGCTTCCCACATTGCTGATCAACGGCGCATCCGGAATTGCTGTTGGCATGGCAACCAATATTCCTCCTCACAATCTGAATGAAGTCATAGATGCTTGTGCCGCCCTGATCGATAAACCGGGAATTAGACTCCGGGATTTGGTAACCCACCTGCACGGAGCGGATTTTCCCACCGGCGGCATTATTATCAACAAGGAGGAAATCTATTCCTATTTCAAAAGCGGTCGCGGCAAACTTATTCTGCGGGCAAAAGCGCACATCGAGGATATAAGAGGAGGTCGTCAGCGTCTCATTATTACTGAAATTCCCTACCAGGTCAACAAAAGTAGTTTAATCGAGCGAACCGCCAGCATGGTTCGAAACAAAAAAATCGAGGGGATTACCGAAATTCGCGATGAATCCGATCGCGAAGGCATGCGCATCGTTATGGAACTGCGAAAAGGGGTCAACACCAATAATCTGTTAAACAGTCTCTATAAACAGACCCAAATGCAAACCACCTTTGGTGTCATTCTTCTGGCTCTGGTGGATGGACAGCCCCGGATTCTGAATATCAAAGAGATGTTATCGGAATTTATTAAACACCGCCACACGGTGGTTTTGCGTCGCCTGAAATTCGATCTGGAAAAAGCGCAAGCCCGTGCTCATATTTTAGAAGGACTAAAAATAGCTCTCGATAATATCGACGAAATTATTGCGACGATCAAAAAATCCCGAACCATAGAAACGGCCAGAACCAATTTAGAGAAAAAATTTAAATTAAGCAAGATACAGGCTCAGGCAATTCTGGATATGCGTTTGCAAAAATTAACCGGACTGGAACGCAAGAAAATTGAAGAAGAATACTTGCAGCTTATTAAACTCATACAAAAATTAAAGTCTTTGCTCTCAAGCAAAAAGCTTCGCATGCAATTAATCAAGGATGAGCTTTTGGCTCTGAAGGAGAAATACGGAGATTTGAGAAAGACCCGTATCTTTGAGAAGAAGAGCAAAGCAAAACAACAAATGATAAGTGAAGAAAAAGTCGTTATAACCCTCACGCATAAATGGGTGGGGCGACGCTTTACCGAAATGGAGTATAAAGCCTACTCTGATAGTTTAAAACGTTCTGATCAGAACGACTTTGTAAAGTATGCCTTTACCTCTTCAAACAGCAATTATATCCTGTTTTTTGATGAGCAGGGGAAATGTTATACGGTACGGTCGAGTTTTATACCTTTGGCATCGACATCCAATGGTGGAATATCGATTCAGAAATTGCTCAATAGTAAGGATAAAATCGTCGGATATATCGAAATTCCGGCTTTTGACGACAAGCATTTCATCTTTTTTGCCACGCGCAATGGTCTGGTTAAAAGGTCACGGCTGGATCAATTCAATCGCAAATCAGACGGGGGCTTGACCGCGATTCAAATCAAATCCGGCGATAAACTGTCCGCCGCGTTTCTGACCACCGGAGAGAATGAAGTTTTACTGGCCAGCACGAATGGCAAGGCGATTCGGTTTTCCGAACAGGATATCAGAAATATGGGACTTTCGGCCGGTGGCATAAGAGGTATGAATGTTGACAAGGATGATTTTATTGTAAATGCCTTTGCGATAAAGCACACCAAATCAGAGATTTTCTCGGTTACCCGGATAGGATATGGAAAGAAAAGTGATCTCGCTGAATATTCTTTGATAGGACGGGGCGGCAAAGGTATAATTAATTATAAAGTTTCTCCCAGGGTTGGACACGTTGTCGATGTTATCGAGACAACGGACAAAAGCCGATGCATTATAATCACCAAAAAAGGAAGACAAAAACGGGTCAAAATTAAAGACACA
>CAZSOP010000148.1:0-9239 GCA_964608385.1 uncultured Cytophagia bacterium | reverse complement strand
TCATTTAATAGCAAAAACAGTACCAGAACCAGGGAATATAGTAATTTGTTTTTAATAGATTTATAGTAAACCATATTTTTGCTTGTGTCGTAGATATATAACATTGCAAAGATTTATGTTATAAAAAAATGACAACCTTTTATTTGAAAAAGTCCTTTTCGAAGAGGCGGTTGAAAATCAATACCTGATCCGAAATCCGGTTGATATGGATAACCCTCAAAACGGCCATTTTATCGTCGATTCTGCCAATCTGCGCATGCAATTTTATAATTGAAATGAATGTGTTGATATATATGAAAAATATAGTAATTTTTCAATGCCAAATTGGAAATGCATTGGAACTATTTAATATTTATATCGTTGCCTAATAAATATTCAACTTGCATTAAACCACAATAACCCTTAAACGCACAAGGAGGAGACCATGATGAAACGCCTTTTTACAGGCACATTGTTGTTCGCATTGTCGTTGTTACTGGTGCTGGGAGCATGCGGAGATAAAAAACAATCTTCTGCAGAAGATTCAAATCAGTCCCAGGTTTTGAAAACGGAAGCGGATACCGAGCCTGCCGGTCAGGTTCATGCTGCTCATATTTTGTTTGCCTACAAAGGTGCGGAACGCGCTGCCCCGACCGTGACCCGAAGCAAAGAAGAAGCGCTTGCACAAGCCGAAAAGATTCAAAAAGAACTCGAAAACGGAGCGGATTTTACTGAAATGGCTAAACTCTATTCCGACTGTCCGAGCAAAAGAAATGGCGGAGATTTGGGTTATTTTGCCAAAGGTCAAATGGTAAAGAAATTCGAAGATGCCGCCTTTGCTCTTGAAAAAGGCAACGTTTCCGATGTTGTTGAAACCGGGTTTGGATTCCATATCATCAAACGTCTCTAAGCAAATCCAACCGAATGATAAAGCGTTTTACTTCGGTAAAACGCTTTTTTTTATTCTTTTTGATTGGAAAAAAGAATGATTTTTATTAATGTTCTTAAAAACACAAGTGAGGAAAAGCCGTGTTTATCAAACAATTTAAACCAGGGGGAGACAGAAACTTTTCATACCTGATCGCGGATGAAAAGAGAGCTAAAGCTGCGTTAATCGATCCCAGCTATAATGCAGGCCTGCTGGTTGATGAAGCAGAGGACCAGGGCTTAAAGATTCTCTATATTTTTAACACGCATGATCATTATGACCATACCAATGGAAATGAAATGGCGAAGAGCCTGACCCATCGAGAACCGCTCAAATTCAAAGACAAGGATCCGCTTACCGGAACGATTATTTCAGATGGAGCGACATTACCACTGGGTGATCTGGAGATTCGCGTTATCCACACTCCTGGTCATACGCCGGATTCGATTTGTCTTTATGTCGAAGATGCTCTCTTTACCGGAGATACGCTTTTCGTCGGTAAAGTTGGAGGGACTGATTTTGCTGAACAGGCGCGCCAGGAATATGAATCGCTGTTTAAAAAAGTACTCGCATTACCGGCAAAAACACGCGTTTTTCCCGGTCATGATTATGGGACGCATCCTGAATCCACTATAGAGCATGAGAAAAAGACAAATCCTTTTCTTCTACAGCCGGATTTCAATTCTTTTGTTAACCTCAAGCGAAACTGGGCTCAATACAAGCGGGAGCATGGAATTTCTTGAACAAAGATTGATGAAAACAGGTAAACGAGGAGAAAACAATGAAAGCAAAAATTTTTTTATTACTTGGTTTCATAACTGCAACCGTTCTGTTTTGGACCGGCTGTGCCGGTATCCTCAGCAGCATGCAATCCACCTCTCATAAGACGATCTCAAATCCACCCTATGTTAAAAATTTCAGCGATCCGATTCCGGCGGCAGGGGCCTCAATTCAGGTTTTCCCTATTGTGGCACCGCAGGAAGAAAACTGGTATTCTCCTTCTCTGAGTCCTTTGCTGGATTCGTTGAATGCTTATCTCCCCAGAAATCAGTTTTTCAAACGAGTCGAAATGCCGCCATACAGACGAGAGGAAGCTCCGGAAATCAGGTTTGGTCACGTATTTTCGGTTCTCGATATTTCGCGGGATGAAGAGAAGGATTATGAAAATACGCCCATGGTACTTTTAGTTAGACAGCCATCCCGAAACTGGTCATCCTGGTGGCAGGAATACATTCCTGCAAATGTGGATTTTATCATACGCATAAAGCTGGAAATCGGGGCCTATAAAGTGAGCCAAAAGGACTGGAAGGGGAATAAAGAAATTCGCATTGGTACCGGCTACCGGGTTGCCGTACCCTGGCTCACAGCTCAGGAGGATCCGGTGGCTGTTGTTCAGCTTACCGGTGCGTTGATTTCCAAAGAGGGCAAGGTCGTACGTGCAGGTGCAGAGGGAATATTTGTCAAGCCAAATTCGTTTATAAAATCAGTGATA
The DNA here is from genome assembly GCA_964608385.1 of uncultured Cytophagia bacterium. GTDB lineage: Bacteria > Zhuqueibacterota > Zhuqueibacteria > Residuimicrobiales > Oceaniaggregativiventaceae > Oceaniaggregativivens_A. The sequence goes on along the minus strand of CAZSOP010000148.1, from coordinate 6,840 downwards.
GGTATACCGGAATTAATAAATAATGAGGATGTCGAGTCTATTATTTTTGAACACAAACGAACGGATTTGGAACATAATCCTCTGGCTTATAAAGTTGCCCTGCAGAATCTGATTGCGAATCTCAGCGGCAACAAAACCCTGATTATGGAATAAACGTGTGATTAAATGAATTTTTTGAACTATATATTAAGAGAATTCATTTATTTTTACAATGAAATTGCCATCTATCTGGTTTTTGGATTTGTGGTTGCTGGCATACTATATGTTTTGTTTCCCACGTCAATGGTGAAAAAACATCTGGGCAACGATACCTTTGCTTCCGTTATTAAATCCAGTCTGTTTGGAATCCCGCTTCCGCTCTGCTCCTGTGGTGTTGTTCCGGTGGCCACATCTTTGAAAAACAATGGCGCTTCCAGAGGTGCTACGGTTTCTTTTCTTATATCGACTCCTCAGGTTGGCGCTGACAGTTTTTTGATCACCTATTCGCTACTGGGTTGGGTCTTTGCTCTCTTTCGAGTTATTGCCTCGATCATAACTGCCATGTTTGCCGGTATTGCGGTCAACATTACCCGCATGCGCCAACAAATTGAAAAAATCAGACAAAAGGAGACGGAACCCCTATCGTCCGCCAAATCGAGGCTGCGCAATGTGGCCGAATATGTAGAATTTGAGCTTTTGGGATCGATCGCCAATTCACTGGTTGTCGGTATGATCGTTGCCGCCGGCATTGCTGTCATTATTCCGGATGATTTTTTCCTCAAATATTTGAATAGCAATTTGCTCTCCATGTTGCTTATGCTCATTGCCGGTATACCGATGTATGTATGCGCCTCCGCTTCCACACCGATTGCAGCCTCGCTGATCATGAAAGGCCTTTCTCCCGGGGCGGGGCTCGTGTTTTTGCTTACCGGACCGGCAACAAACGCTGTAACCATATCAGCTGTCGTTAAGGTGTTGGGTAAAAAAGCGGTCGTCATCTATCTTGTGTCCATCGCCGCTGTTGCCGTGGGCCTGGGATATCTGCTGAATGTTATTGCCGCCCGTTATGGCTTTGGTGAGATTATTACCACACATCAGCACCAATTGCTGCCCTCGTGGCTGAAGGTGTTCGGCTCGCTTTTGCTTACCGCCATGCTTTTGCTTTATTACGGAATGAAACTAAAGAAGCGGTTTTTTAAAATGCAGGATAACAAACAACGTTCCGGTTACGAATTTTCGGTCGATGGAATGACGTGCCGGCACTGTGTGCGCACGGTCAAAAACGCTGTCGAATCGGTTGATGGGACGAAAAATGTCCAAGTCGATCTCGAGTCGCATAAAGTCTATCTGGACGTGGATTCCGACAGCGTTATCGAAAATGTCAAAACCCGCGTCAAAGATGCCGGATATACGGTTTGATGGTTAACTATGGCTGAAAAACACTATTACGAGCAGAAGAGATTCGCGCAATCCTACCTGATTCCATTTTTACACAACAATATACCCCGATTCGAGGCGTTGAGCGTCCTAGAAATCGGTTGTGCTGAAGCTGGATTTTTGGATCAACTTCAACGTGCCGGTATGCAATGTGCCGGTATTGAACTCGAAAAGGCCAGAGTCGACCTGGCGCTGGAGAAAAATCCGCAACTCGATTTATATGTCGGGGATATTACCGATGCGGATTTTTGTGAGAGGATTGGCACCTTTGATTTGATTGTGGTTCGCGAAGTCATAGAACATGTGCCCGACCGGCAGAAGATGTTTACCAACATGAACAACCTGCTCAATCCCGGCGGTTATCTCTACATCACCTTTCCACCCCGATTTTCCCCGTTTGCGGGGCACCAACAAAATGGTCGCACTTTTTTGCGCTACCTTCCCTTTCTCCACTATTTGCCGGCCGCAGGACTCGAGTGGCTGGGAAAGATGGCGGGAGAGCAGGATTACCATATGCAAAATGTTATTCGTAATTATCGGGACGGACTCTCTTTACGCCGATTCCGGCAATATATCCGCCATTATTCCTTTGCTGTTTTGATTTTGGATCTTTTTGTTATCCGGCCGGTATATAGTTACCGGTATGGATTAAAACCATTACGACTGCCGGATATCCCGCTGCTTCGGGAAGTCCTGACGCTCGGATGCGAAACCATTCTGCAGAAAAAGCAGTAAATATAAAGATAAAACCTGATTTATTTAAAAATTCTTGCAAATTCTTTAATTTTTTTATATAATATAGCAATTGTTGATTAACAATATCATCGATTGTTGATATTCATCAAGAGCAAAGTACATTCTGTACTGTCCCGTTTTTACCTGCGCGAATTCCAGAGTTTGAAGAAAATCAGCCGACCTCCCCGGATGAATAAGGGGCAGTGTGGTCATGAACGAACACCTGTTATTTCTAGAGCTGGAGGTAAATATTGAAAGCGAAAAGGATCAAGGCTCGTCTGGAAATGGAAGACGGCTCTGTGTATAATGGATTTTCATTTGCAGCCAGGCAATCCATTTCCGGAGAAGTTGTTTTTAATACGAGTATGATGGGATATCCGGAAAGTTTGACCGATCCGTCTTATGAGGGTCAGATTTTGGTTCTGACTTATCCACTTATCGGCAATTATGGTGTGCCTGAGCAATTCATTGAAAACAATATCATTCAAAATTTTGAATCCGGGCGCATCCACATTCAGGGATTAATCGTTGCCGAATATTCCAGCCACTATCATCATTGGCGGGCCAATAAAAGCCTGGGAGAGTGGTTAACGCACAACAATATTCCGGCGCTTTCCGGCATCGATACGCGAATGTTGACCAAACGGTTGCGTGAAGAGGGAACCATGCTGGGACGCATCGTTTTTCACAACGAAGAAGTGCCCTACAGCGATCCCAACAAGGCCAATCTTGTGGCAAAAGTCAGTGTTGATGGCGTCCTTGAATACGGAAGCGGTAAGAAAAAGGTTGTTTTGATTGATTGCGGCAGTAAGGAAAATATTGTGCGCTCTTTGCTTCAGTTCGATATTACCGTGCGGCGGGTGCCCTGGAATTATGATTTTACCCGGGAATCTTTTGATGGCGTTGTTATTTCCAACGGACCCGGCGATCCAAAGACCTGTCAGCAAACAGTGGACATTGTTCGCACACTTTTAGAGGGGGACAAACCTGTTTTTGGAATTTGCATGGGCAATCAAATCCTGGCTTTGGCAGCGGGAGCTGATACCTATAAATTAAAATTCGGTCATCGCAGCCAAAATCAGCCCAGTATTGAGGTTGGCACCAAGCGATGTTATATCACGTCTCAGAACCACGGTTATGCGGTTGACGGCCGCACGTTGCCTGATGGATGGGAACCCTGGTTCGTCAATGCCAATGATGGTACCAACGAAGGTATACGGCATAAGAACAAACCTTTTATGAGCGTGCAATTTCATCCGGAGGCGGCTCCCGGCCCCACGGATACGCAGTTGCTTTTTGAAGACTTTGAGAGGCTATTGATATGATGACTAGAGCGAAAAAGGTAATTATCCTCGGCAGCTCCGCCCTGAAAATCGGCGAAGCGGGTGAATTTGACTATTCCGGCAGCCAGGCGATTAAAGCCCTTAAAGAGGAAGAGGTCACCGTTATCTTGGTCAATCCCAATATCGCTACCATTCAGACATCGGAACACCTGGCTGATGAGGTTTATTTTCTGCCGGTAACCCCTTATTTTGTCGAGCAGGTGATCAAAAAAGAAAAACCGGATAGTATACTGTTGGGGTTTGGCGGCCAGACCGCCCTGAATTGCGGCATTGCATTGGAAAAGGAGGGCATATTGCGCCGCTATGGGGTAAATGTGCTCGGTACCCCGGTTTCCGCCATTCTGAATACCGAAGACCGGGAATTATTTGTCACCAAATTGCGGCAAATCGATGTCAAGTCGGCCAAGAGCCATGCGGTGACGTCCACCGAAGAGGCTTTGAAACGGGCGGATGAAATCGGCTATCCGGTTATGCTGCGCATCGCTTATGCGCTCGGCGGTCTTGGATCGGGAATTTGCAGAGATAAAGAACAATTGAAAGGTCTGGCGCAAAAAGCGTTATCCTATACCTCACAAATTTTAATCGAAGAATACCTGATGGGATGGAAAGAGGTAGAGTATGAAATTGTTCGCGACCAGTATGATAATTGTCTGGCCGTTTGTAATATGGAAAATTTTGATCCCATGGGTATCCATACCGGCGAGAGTATTGTCGTTGCCCCCAGTCAAACCCTGACCAATAGTGAATATCACAAACTTCGAGAGATTGCCATTCGCACGGTTCGTCATTTAGAGATTATCGGTGAATGTAATATCCAGTACGCCCTCGATCCGCATAGTGAGGATTACCGTGTCATTGAAGTCAACGCGCGTCTGTCGCGGAGTTCGGCGCTGGCGTCCAAAGCCACCGGCTATCCGCTTGCTGCAGTCGCCGCAAAACTGGCGCTGGGGTACGGACTGGTGGAGCTGCAAAATTCCATCACCAAGGTCACCAAAGCCAGTTTTGAGCCGGCTCTGGATTATATCGTGGTCAAAATTCCGCGTTGGGACCTGAAAAAGTTTCGCCTGGTTTCGAAAAAAATCGGTTCCGGTATGAAGTCGGTCGGCGAGATTATGGCTATAGGCCGTAAATTCGAAGAGGCTTTGCAAAAAGGGTTGCGCATGCTCGAAATCGGCGCCAATGGCGCCGTCCTCAATAAAGAAATTGAATTTGGGGATCTCAAAGAAGAGCTTTCCGCACCCACGGATTTGCGCGTCTTTGCTATTTCCGAAGCCCTTAAACAGGGAATGAGCATTGAGGATATCTATAAACTGAGTCATATCGACAAGTGGTTTTTATACAAGATTCAAAATATCATTGATATAGAAAAACAATTGACCAAAGTCGGAGAGCAGCGCTGTCCTGCTGATCTGCTTTTGCAAGCAAAACAGCACGGCTTTTCCGATCAACAATTGGCGCGGGCTTTGGGATTGGATGAGCTCGAGGTGCGCCGGTTGCGAAAAGATTACGGACTCGATCCCAGCGTCAAACAAATCGATACCCTGGCTGCCGAGTATCCGGCACAGACCAACTATCTCTATCTCACCTATAACGGTGATGAAGACGATATTACCTTTATGGAGAGAAACAGCGTCATAGTGCTCGGAAGCGGAGCCTACAGAATCGGCAGCTCCGTCGAGTTCGACTGGTGCTGCGTCAACTCTGTCCAGACGCTCAAGCAGCTCGATTATCAAACCATTATGGTGAACTATAACCCTGAAACGGTAAGCACGGATTATGATGAATGCGACAAACTCTATTTCGATGAAATCAGTTTTGAAACCATAGGCGATATCTATGAAAAGGAAAAGCCTGTCGGCATTATTATTTCAATGGGCGGGCAAATCCCCAATAATCTGGCTTTGTACTTGCAAAATCAGGGATATCGCATTTTGGGAACCAGTGCCCTGAGCATTGACAATGCGGAAAACCGTCACATGTTTTCAAAACTTTTAGATGAGTTGCAAATCGATCAACCCGAATGGAATGAACTCTCCTCCATGCAGGATGCCGTAAACTTTGCACATTCTGTAGGTTATCCGGTATTGGTGCGGCCTTCCTATGTCTTGAGCGGGGCGGCGATGAGTGTTGCCTCGAATGACCACGAATTGGAAATTTTTCTCAACAAGGCCACTGATATTTCCGCCGATCATCCCGTGGTCATTTCCAAGTTTATCGAGAACGCAAAGGAAATCGAAATTGATGCTGTTGCGCATGAAGGCGAGTTGTTGGTCTATGCAATCAGCGAACATGTTGAAAACGCCGGGGTCCATTCGGGAGATGCTACCCTGGTGCTGCCGCCGCAGCGCACGTTTCTGGAAACCACCCGGCGAATTAAGAAAATATCGCGTAAAATTGCCCAGGCTCTGAAAATCAACGGACCCTTTAATATGCAATTTGTTGCCAAGGATAACGATGTTAAGGTTATAGAATGTAACCTGCGGGCGTCGCGAAGTTTTCCCTTTGTCTCTAAAATATTCAAGATCAATTTTATCGATATCGCAACCCGGGTGATTATGGGGCACCACGTCCCCAGAATTGACCGTTCGGTCTTTGACCTCGAATATATCGGCGTCAAGGCACCCCAGTTTTCATTCACCCGTTTGATCGGGGCGGATCCGACATTGGGAGTGGAAATGGCCTCAACCGGTGAAGTTGCCTGCCTGGGGGATGATTTTGAAGAAGCTTTTTTAAAGGCTTTATTATCTGTAGGATACCGTTTACCTATTCGAAATGTTTTGCTGTCGACCGGTCCGATCGAGAGTAAGGCCGATTTTTTGGACAGTAGCCGTAAGCTGCAGGAGATGGGAGTCAAATTCTACGCCACCGGCGGAACCACGCGATTTATGCGTGATAATGGACTGGATGTGGAACAACTGCATTGGCCGCTGACAAAGAAAACGCCTAATGTGGTGGATTATATTACCTCAAATAAAATTGATCTCGTGATCAATATTCCCAAGAATTTCCAGGAAGAAGAATTGACCAATGACTATATCATCCGCCGCAAGGCGGTGGATTTTGATGTGCCTTTGTTTACCAACTTGAAACTGGCCATTCGTTTTGTGGACTCGATTTCGCGTAAATCGGTTAAGGATTTGCAAATTAAGAGTTGGAAATCTTATAAGAGCTGAAAGAGGTAAACAGGATTTATGCGGGAGCGACAAACGACAAGGCGGTTGAAAGGCGACCGGGTTTCGCTGCTTCTCTGGCAGGAAAATCTGAGACGGTTGATAACGGCCGCGACAATGATCCTTTCAGTTCTTTCTATCGTCACATTCGAATACATGATTGTGGAAAAGTGGTC
>CAZSOP010000147.1:0-9249 GCA_964608385.1 uncultured Cytophagia bacterium | reverse complement strand
CAATCGCGTGCAAGATTGAAATTTCCCCGGCCCCGATAAAGCCAACTCGTAATTTTCCGTTACTCATAACTACTCGCCTCCTTTTGAAATGTATGCTGCAATTTCAGGCTCAACATACATTGTGATTCATAAGTCTAAGAGAAAGCATGATTCTCGCAAAGCATCGCAGGGTACGCCGAGAAAACAAATTCAACAACCTCTGCGACGCTTTGCGACGCTCTGCGAGAGACAAGATCACATGCACGAATCCGTCGGGATATTCAATACAATCACGATACACTTGTGCCGCGGACTTCGGCAAGCCGCCGTCTGGCCGCAATTTTTTTGATCATTTCATCCGAGCCGACCCCAATCAGAATAACCAGGCCGACGACTGCAAATTCAAGCTGGGTCGCAATTCCGAGAATATTGATGGCGTTATAGAGTACCCGCACAATGGCGACCCCGATGATCACGCCCAGGATATTCCCCTCGCCCCCCTTGAGGCTGATGCCGCCGACAACACAACCGGCAATGGCATAGAGTTCGTACATATTGCCGGCGGTTGAAGGTTGGACGGTGTTCAAATCCAGCGAAAACAGGACGGCCGCGATACCGGCGCACACAGCGGAAATGATATAGGCCACAATCGTCATGCGATCCGTGTTGATCCCGCTGAACCGTGCCGCTTTTTCATTCCGCCCCAACGCCAGGATGTAGCGTCCGTAAATGGAGCGATTCAGAAAAATCGCCAGGAGGATCCCGACGATTACCAAAATAATAAACGGCATGGGCAAGGACCAGTCGGCAATGAACTTGGGCGCCTCGCCGTTTGTCCAAAACGCTGAAGGAATCCTGCCGCGGGTCAGGAATTTCAAGCCCTGATATTCGTTGCGATAGCCCTGGGTAATATCTTTCATGGCAAACCGAATCACACCCCGATAGACAAACAGACCACAGAGCGTCACCACAAATGGCTGCATTCCCACCTTCGTTACGAGCACCCCATGGGCCAACCCCATCAGCAGCGCCATGGCGAAACAAATCAGCAGGGCGAGGGGGATCGGCATTTGATAAGCCATCAAGAAATGGGCGGCAAACGCGCCGATAAAGCCCACAATGGAGCCGACCGAGAGATCAATGCCGCCCGTCATGATCACAAACGCTTCGCCCAGGCTTAACAGCCCAAACAGCCCTGTCCAGCGTAAGATATTTTTAATATTATACGGATTGACAAACGTTGGCTCAATGACAGCCGAAATGGTCATAATCGCAATTAAGAGGATTCCGATGCCAGCTACTCGTTTCATTCATTTACCTCCGGTTGCTAAACTCACAACAGCTTCTTCCGTAAACTGTTCCTTGTGTTGTAATTCTCCACTGACTTCACCATCGTGCATGACGATAATACGGTCGGCAATCCCGAGCACTTCGTGCATTTCACTGGAAATCACCAACATCGCGACACCCTGAGAGGCCAACTGTTCCATCAGGCGATAAATTTCTTCTTTGGCAACGACATCAATCCCGCGGGTCGGTTCGTCCATCAGCAGCACCCGGGGGTTTAAAGACAGCCATTTGGCTAAGACCACTTTCTGCTGATTGCCTCCGGAAAGCGAATCAACCACCTGGTCAATATTTCGCAGGCGGATATCCAATTTTTGAACCATTTCGTGCGTAAGTGACCTGACCTGCTCAAATTGGATCATTTTCATTTTCTGGTATTGATTCAATCCGGCCAGTGTGGTATTCAATTCAACGGTCATCTCCACGATCAACCCGTGCAGTTTGCGATCTTCAGGAATTAATCCGATGCCTGCTCGAATGGCGTCCCAGGGGTTGTTGATCGTGAGCGGGTTGCCATCCAGCAGTATTGTGCCCCCCAGGGATTGATCAATACCAAACAGCGCATGAGCCAGCTCCGTGCGTCCGGCTCCGACCAGCCCGGCCAGCACCAGAATCTCACCGGCATGGACGGTGAAATTGATCGATTTCTCGGGTTGGCCGGGCACGAGGAAATCGCGCACTTCGAAAACCGGAACTTGACTGACTTCATGCTCATGATGGTAGAACTTTTCAATATCTCGCCCGACCATGAGCCGAATCATATTATCGTGACTGACCTCTTCGCGCTTCAGATGCCCTGAGACCTTTCCGTCACGCAACACCGTGACGCGATCGGCGACTTCCTTGACTTCGCCCAAACGATGAGAAATATAAATAATACTCACCCCCTGCGACCGTAAGTCTTTCATGACCCTGAACAACTGGTCGGCCTCTTTTCGCGAAAGGCTGCTCGTCGGCTCATCCATGATCAGGATACGAGCGTTAATCGAGAGGGCTTTGGCGATTTCCACCATCTGCTGCGCCCCGATCGTAAGCTCTCTGACAAGGGTTCTGGGGGAACAGTCCATTTCGATCTGCTTGAGGATCTTTTCGGTCTCGTGATACGTTTTTTTGCGGTCAATCAAACGCAGAAACTGCACTTGCCGGGGTTCTCGGCCCAGAAACACATTGGCCGCCACATCCAAATTGTCAGACAGGTTCAATTCCTGATGGACAAACGCGATGCCCAACTCCGTCGCTGTATACACTGAATCAATGTTGACTTCGCTGCCGTCTAACAAGATCGTGCCCGCATCAGGATAATGAATCCCGCCCAGAATATTCATGAGTGTGCTTTTTCCGGCCCCATTCTCGCCGATCACTGCCAGAATTTCCCCGCTGGCAACCTCGATATGCACGTTATCAAGGGCCTTCACCCCCGGAAAATATTTCGTAATGCCGCGCATTTCCAATCGATGTGATGCGTGTTGATCCGTCATAACCGCCGCTCCTCTGCAAGCAAATTGGAGAGACCTGACAGGTTTGCAAACCTGTCAGGTCTGGATTCACTGGCGCCGGCTGTTCTTAGCGTTGTTCAAAGAACTCACCGGCTTTTAACTGCGATTCCAGTTTTTCCTGGAATTCATCCACGTTCTGCTGAGTGACCTTCACGGCTGGCACATCAATTAACCCATTCTCCGGAATGCCCGGGTCTTCCCCTTTGACAAGTTTGTACAGAATCTCGCAGCTCTTGTAGCCATAGGTATACGGATCCTGCGCCATCGTGGCATAGACATAGCCTTCCCGGATTCCTTCCAACACCTCGGTTTCCTGGTCAAACGACACAATAAAGATATCACCCAGTTTATCCGCATCACGCACCGCGCTGATAATCGCCGGGGTACTGTAGCTCCACATGCCAAGTAACAAATCGAGGTCAGGATATTTGATCAACACATCTTCGGCATTCGATTTGGCGCGACTCTCATCACCACCATCCGTTCGGGTGTCTACCAGGGTCCATTGGCCACATTCAATATTCGGTTCTGCCGGAGTCATCTCACCGGGATAGTTACTCTGGTACGGCAATCCCCTTAACTCATCAATGATCCCTTGCCGGCGTTCGACCGCGTTCTGCGCATCCAGCCTCCCAACAATGATGACGAATGTGCCACCCTGAGGGAGCAGTTCTTTAATCGTCTCGCCAGCCATTCTTCCGGCCGCATAGTTACTCATGCCCACATACGCGAGCCGGTCGCTGTCGGGCGCATCGCTGTCAAAACAGACGAGAGGGACCTGGGCTGCGACTTCGTTCAGAAAGGGCGTCATATTATCCGGGTCAATCACGCTGATCGCAATCCCGTCAATCCCCTTTGCCAACATTGTCTCGATGAAGCGTTTCTGTTCTTCCAGCATGGCCTGCGGCGGTTTAAAGAACTCGACTTCGATGTCGTAGTCCTGCTCTACCTGAGCAATGCCGGCGGCCGCATAGGTCCAGAATTGATAAGGACCATTGGAAATGAAGGCCACGTTAACGGGGTCTTCTGCCCAGACAGGGCCAATACACGCCAACACGAGAACCACTGTAGCTACTGCAACGAACCTTTTCATAACAACAACCTCCTCGTTTGTTCCCATAGTCCCGCTATCCTCTCATAGCGACACCATGTTCATCAAACAACCATGTTGTGTTGTTTTGAGATGTATGAGCCACGACTCTATAGTTACTCGAAATCCCTTGCTCCTGTTTCAAGTTGTTTGCCATCCAGGGACTATAGACTCCTGTCTCCCTGGCGAACGCGCGTCCGCGCAGGGCAACCTGTGGCTCGCATGATGCTGAGCACAGGCCTGGCAAAATTGGTATCCGCAGATTGCGCAGTTAAGCGAAAATCTGCGCAATCTGCGGATAAAATACCTATTTCGCCCATGCTAAAGAGCGTTGCACAGCTTCTTTCCAGCCATCATATAACTCTTCTCGTTGTTCCTCGCTCATCACGGGGTCAAAGACCCGATCCAGTTTCCAGTGCTGGGCAACTTCGTCTTTATCCTTCCAAAATCCGACTCCTAACCCGGCCAGATAGGCGGCCCCCCGCGCGGCCATTTCCGTCACCGAAGGCCGTTCTACAGGGATCCCCAGGATGTCTGCCTGGAACTGCATCAGAAAATCGCTCCGGGTAGCCCCGCCATCAACTCGTAAGGATTTCGCCTTTTCCCCGGAATCGGCCTCCATAGCATCCAGTACATCACGGGTTTGATAGGCCATAGATTCCAGCGTGGCGCGCGCAAGATGTTCACGAGTTGTTCCCCGAGTGATCCCAATGATCAATCCCCGCGCATACATGTCCCAGTAGGGGGCGCAAAGCCCGGTAAAGGCCGGCACAACATACACGTCGCCGGTATCCGCAACCTTTTCGGCCAGGGTTGTACAGTCGTCACTCGTGTCAATAATCTGAATTCCATCGCGAAGCCATTGCACGGCGGCCCCGCCGATAAAGACGACGCCTTCCAGGGCGTATTCAGTCTTGCCGTCAATATGCCAGCCCAAATCCGTTGTCAATCCGTTGTTTGAAAGGATCGCCTGTTCTCCGATATTCATCATCAGCGCCAGAGCCGTTCCATAGGTATTTTTCGCCATCCCTGCCTGAAAACAGGTCTGACCGAAGGTCGCCGCGTGTTGGTCCCCCGCTACTCCGGCAATCGGGATTTCCGCGCCGAAAAACACATCAGGCGCCGTCGTTGCCAGGGTTCCGCTGGAAGGCATCAGGGTGGGCAGAATCTCTTCGGGGATGCCCACGGCTTCCAACAGGTCTTGATCCCATTGTAAGGTATGAATATTCAGCAGCAGGGTGCGTGAGGCATTCGAATAATCGGTGACATGCGACTGTCCGCCGCTTAAATTCCACATAAGCCAGGAATCAATATTGCCCATGTAAATCTTCCCCTGCGCGATTTTCTCCTGAACCCCCGGCACGTTTTCGATAATCCATTTGATCTTGGTAGCTGAAAAGTAGGCGTCAACCACCAGGCCGGTCTTTTCGCGCACCATCTGTTCGTACCCTTTCGCCTTGAGTTCATCGCACATCTGCGCAGTTCGGCGGCATTGCCAGACAATCGCGTTATAGACAGGCTCTCCGGTTTCTTTATCCCACAGGATCGTGGTTTCTCGCTGATTGGTGATTCCGATTGCCCCAATCTCCTCTGCCTGAGCCTTTCCAGTTTCCAACACCTCTTGCGTACAGTCCATGACCGTCTGCCAGTATTCGCGCGGGTTATGTTCGACCCACCCGGGTTGAGGGAAAATTTGGGCTATTTCTCGATAGGTGGTTGCATGGATCTCGCCAGCATGGTTAAACAAAATCACCCGGGTTCCGGTCGTTCCCTGATCTATTGCCATGATATATTTTTTGTCCATGTCCGCTTCCTCCCTTTCCCGAAATTATGCCTTCGGCGTAATGATCGCCTTCATAAGGCGTCTGGATTGCAGGGCATGAAAGGCTTTTTCAATATCTTGCAGCCCAAAGGTTTGACTCACATATTTAATGACCTTCAACTTGCCCCGGGCAAGCCATGCTAAGACCATACTGTTTTGAGCCGGAGTCGAGGCATGAGCGCCAAAAACGGCCAGCTCGCGATAATGAATCTGATTGCTGTCAATACAACCGGTTGATTCCCCGGATAATCCGCTAAAAAGGCTCATTCGCCCGCGCTTGGCAAGTACAGCCAGAGCATCTAACTGCGCCTGACTCGAAGAACACGCGATAATAGCAGCGTCCACGCCTTTTCCATCGGTAAGCCGGTGTATTTCGTCACGCGGATCGGCCTGCGTGGCATTAATTACTGTCACGTTGGGCAGAAGCTGCCGAACCTGAGCGGCTCTTCGACGGGCAATTATGAGAATCTGGCTTGCCCCCCTAAGCGCCGCGAATTCTGCGTGCATACATCCGAGAAACCCGCCGCCCCAAATAGCGAGCGTATCCTCTGGTTGAATGTGCAGAAGTTCCTGTCCATTCAAAGCGCAGGCAATCGGTTCGGCCAGGGCGGCTTCTTCATCTGAAACCCGGGCCTCGACCTGATTCACATTGCCTTGCGCAAAGGCCTGAAACGGAATTTCCATATACTCGGCAAAACCGCCCTCATATTGAAATCCGATGGTTTTCAGGTTATCGCACAAGTTCGAATAGCCTCTCACACAAGCATAACATGCGCCACAGCCAATCGCCGGCGCCACCGTGACCCGTTCCCCGACCGCAAATCCCTCGATCTTGTTCCCCACGTGGGTTAAGGTTCCGCAGACTTCATGCCCGATGATCCGCGGGGGCGTGAGATTTCGATGCCCGTGACAATAGATCCGAATATCGGTTCCGCACACCGCACAGGCCTGCACCCGGATAATACCGTTGTCTGCTCGGGGGGCCGGTTGAGGCACGTCCTGTAAAGACAGTTTCCCGCTCCGGTCATACACATAGGCTAACATCACTTGCTCCGGCTCCGCGATGAAAGCGGAGTGCATCTTTTCTCATCAGTGTCAGACTCTGACATACTGAATACCGAGGATATCACAGAACAGCTTCCATTTCCGGGTATGGTCGCCGAGAAATAAGACCTGATGATGTGTCCCGCCATTTTCCAGCCAGGCATCCATACAGGCCCGCACCCCGGTATCCGGCCTGAAATGGAAATACGGCATCGGCACACCCGGCAATTCTTCCGTGTCGAGCACCTCGCCTTTTGCCACGATCAGACGGTATTCTTCGCCGGCAATCGGCGCCAGCGACACCATCGTCGCCGGGCCTGGTTCGGCACTAAAAACCACGGTCGGCGGGTTTTCCAGACCTCCGATTTCAAGTTCGCGATCAATGAGTTTAATCGGCCGGTCTTTGCGAGCAATCTTCCAATTCCCTTCGCCCATGTGACTCATGAGTGCGGAGTCTTTTTCAAAATCGAGGGAATACATTTCGGTAAAATGCGCATCGCCGATTAAGATATGGCCGGCCAGGGTCATTGTGACCGTATGCGTGTCGCCTTCGGCCGAATAGCCATAGCCTTTCGCCAGCAGATTTGAGGCGCCCAGCATCGGAATCTGTTTGAAGCGGCCATCCTCTTTGAAGACATCAAAATTGGGAGAAAATCCATCATATTGTTTATCTTGCAAGAATTTTTCAAACCCTAATTGCAGGCGAACGGCATAGCGGTGACTTGCTTCCGAGAGGTTCGGATCGAGTTCGAAATTCTTGCGATCCTCTGTCATTTGTCGTTGAATTTCTTCCTCGGTCGCTGATTCCATGTAGCGATAGACATCCCCGATACTTTCATGATTGACTTCCGGCCCGAGTTTTCTGAAAAATGCGGCGTCGTCTCCGACAATGTCGCCCATGCCTCGCATTCGACCGAGAATCGCAATGCGGGCTTTTTTCAACTCGGCGGCTGTGCGGGCAGCTCGCGCCCAATCGCCCACAAACGAAGTAAAGGCTTCGCTCTGCCAATCTTCGGTAATAATCGCCGGTTTGCACCCGGCTCGCAGAATCATATTGGCCGTATCCTGGGCTCCGTGAATTCCCTGATTGGTCGTCAACCGACTCCAATTCCAATCTTGCGTGACGGCCGGAAGGGGTTGAATATTGGCGAGCATCAGGGGCAGGTGATTGCGCTGTAAAGCCTGAACTAAGCGCAATCCCGGGCTATAGAGGAGCATCACAATCATGACTCCATCTAATTCTTTTTCCTGAAAGTCGTTCATGTATTGCTCGATCAACTCGCGGCTTTTGGCGGCCCCCGGAAAATACACCTCCGCCACATCTTTGAGATGTGTCACGAGGTCTCTGGCGAAATTTTCCTGGGTTTCGGTAATTTCCGGTTGTTTTTCATCATACAGACCGTGCATAATACCGAGGAGACCTATTCTGGGTTTGCGCGGTTCTATCATGATCCTACCCTCCTTGATTTTTTCGGACGTTTATGAAGAGTTCTTCGCCGATAACTCCTTCGCCCGGGAAGCACCCAAAACATGCAAAAATCGTCTTTTCCAGATTTCGCAGGCAAAATGTCCGAGCGGTGAAGTTCAATCCATATAATACCCGCCGTTGATGTTAATGGTTTCTCCGGTGATAAACGACGCTTCATCCGAAGCCAAAAACATCATCAGATACGACATATCCTGTACCGTCCCGAGTCGTTTCACCGGGATTGAGTCGGCCATGCGCTGTTTCTTGTCTTCATCCCAGTATTTCATGAGTTCCGTCATGACCGCGTGGGGCGCAATCGCATTGCACGTAATGCCATACGGGCCCAACTGCCGGGCAGTTGAGCCCGTCAGCGAGATGACCGCGCCTTTGGATGCGCCATACACAAAGATGGTGGAATTGTCCCCGCGCTTCCCGGTAATTGATGACACATTGACAATCCGGCCGTAATGCTGGGCCTTCATAATCGGCGTCACGGCCCGAATCGCGTACAAAACGCCTTTGACATTAATATCCAGCGTCTGATCAATCAGTTCATCTGTGGTCTCTTCGATCGTGCCCGGAATTAAAATCCCGGCGTTGTTAATCAGGACGTCAACCCGGGCATACGTCTCAACCGCCTGTTTCACCAGATGCTCGACCTGCTCGCGGTCGGCAACATCACAGTGCAGCGCCGCACAGTCTGCGCCGGATGCTTCGATAGCCTCCTGGAGGGCTTGAAGCCTGTTATTCACAATATCACAGGCAACAATTTTGGCGCCTTCAGCCGCCAGATCCAGGGCAACCTGCCGTCCCATGCCCTGCCCGGCTCCGGTCACAATCGCGACTTTCCCATCAAATCGCCTTCTTATAGTATTCATCACTAATCTACATAATTCATTAAAGTAACTGTATGTTAATCTGTAATCTCAACCCCTCATTTAAAAAAAATGCACGATCTTGAATAGCCCCGGCCTTCAGGCCGGGGGTAAGGAAAAAAGACACC
>CAZSOP010000146.1:0-9257 GCA_964608385.1 uncultured Cytophagia bacterium | reverse complement strand
GTAGGGTCTGTATTTTTTCTGTTCTTTTGGAGCTCAATTATAGATTGAAAAATATAGCTATTCATATTCTTATTGTCAAGCGCAAATGAGTTGAACATTGTTCACCACTTCATTCTATCTTCCCGGCTTGAATCGAATTTAAGCGGAAACCGCATTTTGAAAATATTCAAAAGCCGGTTGAATGGTAGCGTTATACGATTGATGGCATAATGGCTATCTACTCCCATGTTTTATTTTTGGTTTTGATCAAAAAAGTGATGATTTTGGGTTCCTCTTCAAGTCCCTCGTCTTTATGGGTTTTCCACTCCAATCCTGTATGGGCCATCCAGCCTTCGAATGGATATGAGAATTCAATTTCCAGATTAATCCGATCATCACGATATTTATTCAATGCCAATGTTCTTTTTATCGCCAGGCATCACGAGCGGTTGGAGATGTACGTGGTATGGCAAGCATTGTTTTTTGTCTTTTGTTTCAGCGATATTGTGAAAAATAGGAAATAATTTGCTTTTTTAAAATATTAAATTATCTTTTATTAACGAGTTTGGACAAAAGCTGAGGATAAAAATGACACCAAAGCATGAAAGACACTACAAACGGGCTATGGAACTTATCCCGTGGGGTACCCAGACAAATGCAAAGCGGCTTACTGCCGGTTGTGAAGAAAGCATGCCTCCTTTTATCAAGCGGGCAAAAGGTTGTCATATGTGGGATCTTGATGATAAGGAATATATCGATTACAGATGTTCATTGGGTCCGATCATATTGGGATATTGTTATCCATCGGTTGATGCTGCGGTAAAAAAGCAACTGGAAAAGGGGTCGCTTTTCAGCATGGCAAGTCCTTTGGAGGTCGAGGCAGTAGAAGCTCTGATGGAAAATCTCACCTGGATTGAACAGATCCGCTTTATGAAAACCGGCGCGGATGCATGCACATGTTGCACAAGGTTGGCAAGAACCTATACGGGGCGAGATCATATTATAACATCGGGTTACCATGGTTACCATGATGTTTTTGCATTAGAGTGGCCCAATCCGGGCGTACCGGATTGTATTCGGGACACGGTTCATCATGTCCCCTACAATACTATTGAAGCAGCAGAAAAAGCATTTGAAACCTATGGAGAACAGGTTGCCGCTGCCGTCATTGTGCCTTATGAGTGGCAAAAAGAGACCTGTGGCGAATGGATTCAACGACTGCGACAGCTCTGTGATCATTATGGTTCGCTTTTGATTTTTGATGAAGTATTGACCGGATTCCGGCTCGCCAAAGGCGGCGCGCAGGAATATTATGGCGTTACTCCGGACTTTGCTGCCTATGCAAAAGCAATGGCCAATGGCTATCCGGTCAGTGCTTATGCCGGAAAACGCCAATACATGCAGACCCTGGAGAATACCATTATTACCACGACCTATGCAGGGGAAACCCTTTCGCTGGCGGCTTGTATTGCCGTCATGGAGGTCATGAAAAATGAACCCGTGCACGATCATATCAATAGCATGGGCCGAAAATTGCGCGATGGATTTAACGCTATTTTTCAACAAAATGATTTTCCTGCAGAGGCGAGAGGGCTCGACATGGCTCCCTTTATTCATTACACATCCGGTTCTGATGATGAGCAAAAAGAAATGCGAAACCGATTGTTCGTTCGATTATACCATAAAGGTATTTTCGCCAATGACTCGTGGTTTATCAATTATTCACATCAAAGCGATGATATAGAGCTGACACTGGAAAAGATGGAGCAAACCATCCGGGAAATAAAATAGGGAAATATCTTTTGCAGGATTATTCATATTTTGATTGTTTTGTAGAGATCGGCCGTTATACACCAAAGGATCCGGCCCAGCCCTGGACTGTTGAGGATCTACTTGAGGATATGCAGCGTTGTCAT
The DNA here is from genome assembly GCA_964608385.1 of uncultured Cytophagia bacterium. Classification (GTDB taxonomy): domain Bacteria; phylum Zhuqueibacterota; class Zhuqueibacteria; order Residuimicrobiales; family Oceaniaggregativiventaceae; genus Oceaniaggregativivens_A. The sequence goes on along the minus strand of CAZSOP010000146.1, from coordinate 7,362 downwards.
ATTGATGCCGCTCTGGTCTACACGCATCACGCTAAGGAAGTGGATCCACAGAGGGGTAATGATCTTACTCTGGAGTATTGTCGACAACAGACCTGCCTTTATCCCTGCTGGATTGCTTTGCCTCATCATGCCACTGATTTTCCGCCTCCGGAGCAACTCCTGGAGCAAATGGAGCAAAATCAGGTAAGGGCTTTAAAGCTTTTCCCGCGTCAGTTTAAATTTCAGGTCGATCGGGATACAGTGGGTCCTTTGCTTTCTCGCATTGAGAGCGCCGGTTTGCTATTACTGATCGATGCAGGTGTACATGGTGCTTTTTGTCAGATTTCATGGCAGGAACTTGCCTGGATTGGAGAGCATTTTCCCCGATGTAATGTATTGTTACAAAGCATACGATGGGAATCCACCCGCCAGTTATTGCCGTTGCTCAAGCGCTATAAAAATTTTTATATTGAATTTTCCGGTTATCAGGGCAATCGCATGGTAGAGTTTTGGTGTCAGGAGATCGGGGCAGAGCGCTTGTTATTCGGCAGCCAGGCGGTCCAAAAGAGTATGGGGGCTGCAAGAGCCTATATCGACTATGCGGAAATAAGCGAATCGCAACGCCGGGCGATTGCGGGTGAAAATCTCAACCGTTTGTTGGGTGTGGAAAAATTCAAAATCCTTAATAAAGAGCCGGTAAAGGACAAGATTATACGTCGGGCTCTGCAGGGGCGGGCTCCTGGGGATTTTACTGTAATCGATTCACATGCACATATCCTCAGGGAGGGAGGGATGAGCGCGGGACAGGTTGTCATGAATTGCGGAGATGCCAAAGCCGTCATTGAACGCAATATGCGGATTGGCGCTCACGTCACCTGTGTCAGTTCCTGGTCCGCTATCTGGGGCGATTATGAACGGGGAAATCAGGAGGTGCATCGTGCCATGGAGCGGTTTCCCGAAAATATCGTTGGCTATGCTGTTCTCAATCCCGGATATATCAAAGATTGGAATAAAGCCTGTCATTACTATTATGGTGAATTGGGATTTAAAGGACTTAAACCATACTTTCCCAAATGGCAAATCCCCTATAACGATCCGCTTCTGAGGCCGTGGTATGAATATGCTGAACAATGGTCTCTGTTCTGTCTGCTTCATCCTTCGGATAATTTTAAAAGCGAGGTTCGAGATCTGGCGGCTGCATTTCCCAATCTCACCTTTATTCTTGCTCATACCGGCGCCGACTGGGCAACCGCCAGAACACATGTGGAGTTGGCCAAAGAATTTAAAAACATTTATTTAGAGATCACCCAGACCAATGTGATGAATGGTATTCTTGAATTTATGGCAGAGGAGGTTACTTCACATCGTATTTTATACGGTTCCGACACACCAATGCGAGATCCGTATCCACAATTCGGCTGGGTTGCTTATTGTAAATTGTCAGAGACTGCCAAACGACAGATACTCTGCGACAATATGCAGAAAATTCTCAATCAGGCGCATAAAGTCGGATAGCTGATGATCTAAAGACCGGCTGAAGATTTGATTTTTCGAATATCTGCAGCACGATCAAAAATTTCTTCCCGGCTGATTCCGGCCTCAGCATACATTGCGAAAACATTATCATCCGGGGTCTCCGGGGGGATGGTATGTGAAGCGGCGAGAATAAAACCCCCGCCATCGCTCGTCATGCCCTCAATCAGGTCAGCGGTAGCCCGTTGCACCGTTACGGCATCGGCATTGGGTAGAAGAGCCTGAGTATCTACTCCTCCCATAAACGACAGTTTGTTGCCAAACTCTTTTTTGAGGTCAAGAGGATTCATGTCGGGACAGCCTGGTTGTATCGGGTTGAGAATGTCAATACCGATTTCAATCAAATCGGGTATAATCGGATAAAGGGAGCCGCAGCAATGGTATGCTACGGGCAGGTTAAATTTTTTCCCCACTTGCACGATTCGCTGTAAATGGGGTTTTATTTGATGGCGCCAGCTTGCCGGGCTCATCATCAATGAGCGCTGGGAAGCAACATCATCACCTGTCCACAACCAATCCAGTGAAAATCGGCGACATGCGAGTTGCGAGAGGTGGACGCTGAAATCCGCGCATCTTTTAAACAAGAGGTCGCTAAACATGGTTGGGGCGGCAAGGTCATAGAGTGCATTCTCCATCCCACACAACCGGCAATACATTTCAAAGACGCACGGAGAAACGTCGCATCCGAGATATAATTGGAATTTCTGTGCAAATTCGCGTGCCGGCTGCATCTGTTGCAGGAGTTGATCGGTATAATCATAAGGGAACCTGTATTCTTGATATTTTGCCTGTGAAACATCTTTTAGTGGAAAATGAGTGATTTGATTGAATGCCCCTTCTTTTACCCAGGCTATTTTCCAATAATCCGTGTGGCTTTCCCCCTCGTTTTCATGAACGATTCCTTCCATCGCATAGTTGTTGTTGATCCAGGCCTGGGTGACGTCGTCTCCCATCGCCGATCCCACATATGCGGCGGGGATCTCCAGCAACCCGGCAAAGTGTTTTGCTGTTTCCGGATGAAACCACATAAAAACCGGAATCCGGTCTGCAGGTTGTCGCTGTAATGCGGCGTATACCCGTTCTTTTGATGTCATGCTATTTTCCTGAGAAATGTGTGCTGTCCAAATGGCATAATGATAATGAAACAATATATATATATTGGATTGAAAAGAAAAGCATTTACCATTTGCTTGATTCAATATTTTGGTCAATATTGTAATAAAACATTTGTCTTTTTTGTAAATATTTTCGCATATTCATTAAACTTTATTTTCTTTCAACAAAGGAAATTCTTATGATAATTCTGGGTTTGCATTGGGTCGACTGGGCGGTTATTTTGCTCTATCTTCTTGGAATGATTTACATTGGTGCCTGGGCACGGCGAAAAATAAAAAACACGCAGGATTTTTATCAGGGAGGGCGGAGTTTTGGTAAAGTTCTTTTTGCGTTTTTAAACTTTGGCAATATTACCAGTTCTGATCAGGCTACAGGTGTTACCCGGGAAATTTACCGGCAAGGGCTTTCGGGGTTGTGGTTCCAAAATATTGTCCTCTTTATTACCCCCTTTTACTGGTTTTCAGCTATTCTGCAGCGGCGAACCCGGTATGTTGCGCCGGGCGATATCTATCTGCATCGGTTCGAGAGTAAATTACTGGCCGGTTTGTTCGCCATTTATGTGCTTTTTTTAGCGATTTACGGTGGCGGAATGGGGTTTTTGCTCACCGGTAAGACCATGAAAGCATTAATGGTCAAGCCGGCTGTGGAATACACGCTGGAAGAAAAGCAGGCGGTTGAAGGCTTTGAGCATTATAAAGCTTTGGAAGAAAAACAAAAATACCAGCCGTTAACACCCGAGGAAAGCAAAGAGCTCGTTTCCCTCCGCGAGAAGCTTAAAAGAGGAGAAATATCCGCTTATATTTCATACCTTAACCTGGCGACATTTTATTTTCTCTACGCGGCTATTGTGGGCGCCTATACTATAATGGGGGGATTATTTGCGGCTGTGATCACGGATATTATACAGGGAATATTGATTTTGTTCCTGTCTCTGATATTGATACCTATAGGATTGGTCGAACTTGGGGGATTCTCCGGCCTGCATGCGAATGTTCCGGATTATATGTTCGATCTGTTCGGATCTGCAACCACCAGTGAATATACCTGGTATTTTGTTATGGCCATGTTTGTGGTCAATTTAATAGGTCTGCCTCCGCGAAGTTTTACGGTGGGTGGCTCTGCCAGGGACGACAACTCTGCCCGCATTGGAATGGTTGTTGGCGCCTTTACCAAACGATTTTTTATGATTGGCTGGGCTCTCACCGGTCTGATTGCCGTGGCGCTTTACAGTGGTACGCTTTCAGATCCGACCATGATCTGGGGTCATATGACGCGGGACCTTTTAGGATTTGGGTTTATTGGATTGATGATATCGGCGATTTTAGCGGCAAATATGTCTACTATCGATGCCCAAAGCATTGAATGGGGAGCGGCTTTTTCAAAAAATATCCTTCTGCCCCTTTATCCCAACACCTCCGAAAAAGCTCAGGTTCTGGCAGGACGCCTGGTCATTTTTATTGTGCTGTTCTCCTCCATCTATTTCGCCCAAAAAGTAGACGACATTTTTATTATGTTCAAATATATTCTTTCCATCGGTACCGTCATCGGGCCGCCTTTATGGCTTGTCTATTTCTGGCGGCGGCTCACCACAAAAGCTGTAGTGATTCAAATGATTCTTACCATTCTAACCACTATTGTTATTCCCAACATTGTCCCGGCTGTAGGCACTCTGAAAACGCATCCGGCGTTGACGGTGCGTACGGAAGAGAAAGTGATAGAAATAGAAACCAAAGCGATTGAAGAAGATGTCAAAGCCGGGCGCGCGGATTCTGTTGGGCAAGTGATTATTAAAAAGAAAATACATCCTCCTGTGGGCATATTTTTCGAACAAGTGGTGCGTGAAAACCCGGATGACCTCAATTCACCTCTGGTCGGCAAGGGCGCATTTCGAAATCAAATTTTCTACCTGCATCTTTTTGGCATACCGGTGAGACAGATGTCCAAAGCTCAGCTGGCCACCGCTTCTTTTCTCTTTGACATTATTTTTCCCTTTATTCTTTTATTTGGCATAAGCATGATCACGCGCAAAAATTCAGAAAAGGTTTTGCAGGAATTCTATGGTGCTGTGCACACGCCTGTGGTTGCGGATATAAAGGAAGATGCGCGTCTTGTTCAGGAGGCGGTGGACAATCCTGACCTGGTCGAACAGCGCAAACTTTTTCCGGGAACAAACTGGGAATTCTGGAAACCGACAACATGGGATATATGGGGATTTGTTCTAAGCTGGGTCATGGTGGCGTTTATTATTTTTCTTTATATTTTTGTTATGAAAATAGGGGCATAGTGTGTCAAGATGTTCTGTTCTGAGCCGGTATCTAAACCGGCTCAGAACATCTCTCTTTTTTAATAACGGTATATAGGTCCCCTCTGCAAAATGCTATTAAGGTGTAACCTTTTCCCCACCTGAAACGTTATTTACGTAAAGTTGGTAAGGATTGCTAATTGGAATATCATGAAGGAGCTTTATTTCAGACATCTGGTTGACCGGTATAAGGATCGTATTTATACGTATGCAACCTATTTTCTCGGTGATGAGGAGCAGGCTAAGGATGTGACTCAGGAAGCGTTTATTCGTTTTTGGCAGCATTTTGAAACACTCAAAATGCATAAAGCCAAACCCTGGCTTTTCCGGGTGGCGCGAAATCTCTGCATAGATCACTACAGACGACTGAAAAGCCAACAGCAATATTTCGAACACAACATGAGCGATAGTCTGGAGTCTCTGCAACATCCCGACAATGGCGACAATCCGACCGAGCATACCGAAGCTGTATTTATGCAAGCAGAACTCAGAAATGCCATTCAACAGTTGCCTGAAATACAGCAAAGCATTATCATTTTAAAAGAAATTGAAGGTCTTTCGCTCAAAGAGGTGAGCCAGGCGTTGGAAACGCCGATTAATACGGTAAAGGTGTATCTGATGCGCGCAAGAGCATCAATGAGAAAGAATTTACAAAAATCATTAAAAACAGAATGGGTTTAAGGTAAAGCGTTATGAACACATCATGTAAAATAGATGAAGATGTTTTGAGCCAATATGCCTTTGGTGAGTTGAATTGGCTGCAAAAGATAGATGTGGCCAGGCATATTAAAGCATGCACTGCCTGTCGGCAAATTGTTGAGGAATATACATTATTACATCGGTCATTCAAAGCCGCTGAGGCGTTTTCCTGTCCAGAGCTGGCTGTAGAGAGCATTCGACCGAATCAGCCGTCACGACGGAAGGCTTGTTATTGGCGCTTTGCTTTCGCTGCAGCGGTTATCGCTTTGTTCGCGATCGGTATATCCAAAATAGATCGAACATCTACGTCTGCTGATTATTCACAGGCCGATGTCAGGCAGGCACAGGATGACGCCCGAACAGCGCTTCATGTGTTATCCCGGTTAATGGGAAAAACCGGAAGGGAATTGGGCGAGGATGTGTTGCCGCAACAAGTCGCTGAACCGTTGAAAAAGAGTATATCTACGTTAAGACCCTTATTATATGGAGGTTCGTCATGAAAAGAACAATCATTTTGCTTTGTTTTGTACCGCTTTTGATATTCGGCCAGGAAACGGATTTTAGCAAAATGGCCGGGTACATAGATCTCGATGAGCTCACAAAACTATTTAATTCGGAAGCGGTTACAGAAGTAGAAATTCAAAATCCGCTGCTTTCCATGGCTGCAGAAATGATGTCGGAAGATGATCCAAAGGTTTCGTCTATGTTAAAAACGCTGCAGTTGATCAAAGTTTATACCTTTGAAAACACTGCCGATCAAATAAAGGACATTAAAGCCTATATCGAGGAACTGGATGTTGAGCTAAGCAGCAGGAAATGGAATCGCTTTGTCAAGGTTCGGGATGAAAATGAAACCACTTATGTTTATCTGAAAAACGATGGCAAAAAGGTAAAGGGTTTGACGGTTCTCTCTGTAGATAATGACGAATCCACTTTTGTTAACATTGTCGGAGATATCGATCTTAAAAATATCAGTTCTTTGGGTGGTCAGTTTAATATACCCAAAATGGATTCAATTCAGACTCGGTAGGAATGGAAAACAACGCTGATCAAAAGAGCTGCAAAAGTCTTATACGCTAATGTTTGATCGAAGGCAAAGGATAACCGGATTGTCATCGAGTTAACCAGTGAATTTTAAGGCCATCGGATGTGTTTTCCCGTGGCCTTTTTTTATTGTTTATTCTGGTTGTCGGCTTGCGGATTTGCCGTCGGGCTATTCTCTTCAGCGTCGGAATTAACAGCGGGCAGATAATCTTTAAATGTCTCACCATATATATCCCAAACGGTAACAAAGAGGGCAGCGATAATAGGGCCAATGATAAAGCCGATAACGCCAAAGAAAGTTAAACCTCCAAGCGTGCTGAAAAGAATTAGCAGTTCATGCATTTTGGTATCTCTGCCTACAAGTTTGGGCCGCAGTATATTATCTACACTACCCACCAATAATCCGCAAAAAGCAGTCAGTCCCAGGGCTTTGAAATATTCTCCGGATGCAGCCAGAATAATTGCTGCCGGCAACCAGACAAGCGCGCTGCCGGCGGCAGGAATAATTGACAAAACAGTCATCAACGTTCCCCAAAAGAGGGCGCTATCGATTCCAACGACCCAAAAAGCGAATCCTGCCAGGCTGCCTTGTATAATGCCGATGACCAGTGTCCCCTTGATGGTCGCCCGGGTGACCGACGTGAATTTGTCCAGCATCCTTTGTTCATCCTGATCGGTCAGTGGCAGGT
>CAZSOP010000145.1:0-9261 GCA_964608385.1 uncultured Cytophagia bacterium | reverse complement strand
GGCAAGGGGGGGAATGGAAAAATATCCCTGGGCGGCAATTAGTTTAACAGCCCAAAACTTTTCCGCCGAAAAACAAGAAAAAAAGGGAATGCCCGCCACGATTTTCTACCGGTTCTCTGGGCCTCGAGACGGGTGGGGTATCTGCTCGACCTGGTCAGAACAAACGGCGAAGAAAAAGAAATTATCGACGAGATCGTCCATCTCTCCCGCACCTATGGCATTGTTACACCCTATACCAGCTATCTGATACTGGAGGATGAAATCAATCAGCCGCCATCGCGAAACGAATTGCTCACCTACGGAAATATGCCGCTTTTCAGGCAAGATGCAGCCACACAAATCAACGAAGAACGGCACCGGATGCAGCAAAAAAGCGGCAAAAGCAGCGTAGAACAGAGCGAAGAGGTTTACAACCTGCACAAAGCCGCCCAGGTCGGTTCCAGCCAACAGGGCAAGGATCGTCTCTTGCAAGCCGGTCAAACAGACGCCTTGAACCAAGGCAAAACGATTGTCAACAAAGCCGGCAGAGCCTTTTATCAAAGCGATATATTTTGGATCGATTCCTACCTGCAAACCCGGGATCATCAGAAAAAGATCCGACTTCAATTCGGTACCGATGATTACTTTGGTTTTTTAAAAGCTCATCCTCAACAGGCACCGATTCTGGCGCTGGGCAAAAATGTGCGTTTTTATATGAATGAGCACTATTATGAAATCTACGAATAAAGTTATTATTGCATATTGATGCCAGCAGTATTATTTTGAGGATGAATTCGCAAAAATCCCAATCAGCTTTGATGGAATAAATGAGCATACTGGATCGATTTCATCCCCTCGTCGCCCGCTGGTTCGAGTCGCACTACCAGGCCCCACTCCGCCTCAGGAGAAAGGCTGGCCCTCTATCGCTGCCGGCAAGCACACTCTGATTCTCGCTCCCACCGGCTCCGGAAAAAAGCTGTCCGCTTTTCTCTGGAGTCTGGATGAGCTCACGCGGATGAGTTTGCAATCTCCGGACCAGCAATGGCCCGGCGTTCATTGAAAAAATCTACGAACTGGTGCAGCAGCATAAAAACACCCTTGTATTCGTCAACATGCGCTCCCAGACCGAAAAAGTGGCGCGGCAGCTCAATGAAGAGCACCAGCGCCGTTCGAAAAAACAGGAAACAATCGCCTATGCGCATCACGGCAGCATCTCACGGGAACGGCGCTATGAAATCGAGGAAGAGTTTGTCTTTGAATCGCGGCTCGGGGATGTTTTTCATCTGGGCAACAATGAATGGCGCATCGATCAGATCAAAAAGGACCGTCTGGTGGTGACGCCGGCCTGCTCCAGCAAACCCCGTGCGCCGTTCTGGAAGGGCGATATCCTCTACCGATATCTATCGACCCAGCTCAAGATCGGATCATTTCGCAGATATTTCACAACAGAAAACCTGAAAAATGAAAATACTTTTCAGGCCGATCTCTTGAAAATCGTGGATGCCGGACTTGTTAGCAATCTGAAATCCTTTTTACAGCACCACATGGCACACACACCGGCCCTTTGACTCTGGAAGAGATCAGACTGCCTGTATGAATCCCCGCCCTGGAGTTGGTACACTAGTTTGCAGAACCTGAAACGCCTGGAATGGCAGGGGAGGATCCGCCGCGGTTATTTCGTTGAAAATCTTTTCGGTGTGCAGTTTGCGGATCCACAGGCCGTACAACTCGTACAAAATTGCAATAAATATTTTGATCATTGAAAACGAATGCGTATATTGAACCTCATCAGGCATTAAGAGAGCTTGATTATTTTATATCGAGTAGTGTTGAACAAAAATAGAGTGGAATATGGCATCAAAACCGACTCGTTCTCAATGGAGAGCCCTTTACAATGCAGCCATCCGCCTCAAGGAACTCGCCCCCTGGGAATGGATGCAGGAAACCGATATATTCGGCGTCAAGGATCCAAAATCCAAACAAATCGGCTATGTCAGCATCATGGGTCACCTTGGCGAGCATTATGCTCTGTCGCTTTATCTGAATTCAGAAGGATTTTACGGTTTCTGGGAGCTGCAAAACGGAGAGAATGAAATAGTGTTGGAAAGTTTTCTCGAAATCCCGCAACTGCAACTTTCTTTTGAAAACGAGGAAGAGCTGAAGGATGAGGACAAAAAAATTATAGAGGAGCTCGGCTACACATTCAACGGCGAGCATGAATGGCCGATGTTCAGAAGTTACCAGCCCGGTTATGCCCCCTGGTTTCTAACCTCAAAAGAGGCTGATTTTTTTCAAATTGCCATCGAACAGAGCATTGATATCGCCATTGCCTTTCAGCACGACCCCTCCCTGTTGAGTTTAGATGATGATGATGACAAATATCTGGTGCGGGTGAAACAGAAAAAGAACCGCAAAGAGGTGTGGACCAACACCTTTATAAAAATTCCGGATTCAGAGCCTCTGAGAATTCCGATCGACTATTCCGAAAAAACCGTGGAATCGATCAAAAAAAAGAAAAAAAGCAATCAGATGCTCGAACTTGATTTTTCCCTCTTCTTGTCACCGATACACGATGGCCCGCGACCCTACTATGCCTATATGTTGATCCTCATGGATGCGAAAAGCACCGAGGTTATCGGCCATGAACTTTTAACTCAGGAACCGACTCGCGAGGATATGCTGGGCTCATTGCCGCAAAAAGTACTGGAATTGCTGACCAAGCTCGAGACCAGACCGAGTGAGATACGCATCCGCTCCAATATTCTCTATCAGCTCCTGGAAGATCTGGCGGATGAACTCGACATCTACATCCTGGAAACCAATTCTCTTCCCTGTGTGAATTTCTTTAAAGAACAGTTTTACAAAAAATTCAAGCCCGAAGAATAGGTGATGATCAAAAAAAAGCGGTTCATCTAAGAATTAAGGAAAAGTGAAAAATAATTCAAATAATGGACATCTATCAATTCATCATTTATATCAACCGATTCGGCATCAAAGACCGGCAGAATTGCAAAAGCATACAGGAGGCGCGCACCTATTCGAATATGGTGGACACATCCTGGTATATGCCTCTGCTCTTTCAGCAAAAGACCGGAGGAGGCTGGACCTGGATATCTGAGGCCATGAACGCCGCTGTTGACGGTCCGTCATATGCAGCCTGCCATGCTGTTTGCAGCGCAAAGGGGGCGATAAAGATCGGATTCGACAAGCGGCACGGATCGGATTCACCTGTAAAAGGTCTCAGGCAAACGCCCTGGCGGGTGGTTCTCCTGAGCGAATCGCTATCCTCAATCGTCGAATCGACGATCATCGAAAACCTGACCGAATGAACTGGCCCGCGAGGCGATCAAGGGACACGAATGCTATCGCAACAATGCCGATCCTCTGGATCGACACCGTTTTGCTCCCGCTTCCGAGCACTATTGCATTGTTCCCTTTAACCGCAACGTCGCCGGTCCCGATGAATTGGTTATCGAACAAAGAGGGGTAAAATCGGGAGACAGGCTATCGATCAGAGCACATAAGGATGGCGGGTTTGTCGCTTGTATCCGCAAAAAATGAAATTGTGAAAACGATGAGTTCATTAGCATTCTGATTTTTCATCCTCTTCCCTGTTTTTCTCCTAAATTCCGCTCTAAAACGCCTTTTGCAGCGAAACCGCAATCCCCTGGTTACGGTTATAGTGCATATTGAGCTTTATCTCTTCTTTCCGGGCCTCATTATATCCTCCAACGGCCCAAATGGAATGGATGGCACTGATAATATGATTGGCAAAAATGGCGCCAAGCGCAAACAGGGCGCGGTTGTCCGCCTGGTCCGATGCCACCCGCATCTCATCAAATTTTTGCCGCTGTTCTTCGCTTTCCCACTTCCAATAATATTTCTCGCTATCGCGATAATAATCCGGCAGATTGCGCTGCCGCAATTTGGCCGCATTGTATTCATCGATGCTGTTGTAATTGCCGACATCGATAAAATAGGAATCCGATTTCCCCTGCAAAGCGACATTGGCATGAGTTGCCGCGTAGATTTTATAATCTTCTCTTTTCCAGTCCCGATAGGTGATAAATCCGCTATAGGTCAACCACAAGCCCACTTCGGCGACCATGAACCATCTGGATTTATCCGATTCAGCATAGCGCTGTCCCAGGCCGGGAATGACCAATGACAGAAGGAACGCTTTGCCCTTTGATTTCCTGTCCAAATTGACAGCCGGAGCCGGATTATCCGACAGGGAATCCGCATTTATAATCAGTGCCAGTGAAGATTCATTTATAAACAAATCCTGACCAAAACCCGTGCCGGACAATAGTGCAATCAAGACAAACAACTGTATAACAGTTAAAAAGCGTTTCATCATATCATTACCAGGAAAGTTCAAGGGTTAAGAGCGGAAAATCTTGATGGTTTATCCGCTTTTGTTTCAAATAGAGCGCGGTTTTCAATTCTTTTTGATTATGCTTATAAATCGTATAAGAGGCATCCGCAGCGCTGAGGATGTGATTGATCAGCGCAATGGTGGCACCGGTGGTCGCCTTTTTAAAGGCCTGGTTGCTCTCATCGCGCAGGTCTTCATAATAGAGCCGGTTTTCCGAGCGATCCGGTTTTCTGGTATCCCAGTTCTGATCGAGCAATCCTATACTGGCGTCATCCCAGGCAGCATTGAACTGGTCGTATTTGCCGATCATTTCATAATACTGCTGATCCTTTTGCCGGTGCAATCCATGGCTGAAATGCTCATGTTCCCAGTCGCGCAGCGTTTCCATATTCTCTTCCGAATAGGCAATGCCGGAGTGCTGTGAAATCCATTTCCAGTAATCGGGCTCACTCCAGCGCTCATCAGCATAGGCATGAAACTGATCTTCCAAATCATTGCCTTCCTGATTATAGTGGGCATACATATACCAGGCTGTAGCCTCAACAGCGATAAACAGAGCCGCCTTGAGATACGAACCGGCATAGAGTTGTCCGGTCCCGGGAACGATGGCAGAGAAAATAAAACCCTTGCCGGCGGATTTCAAGTACAGCGGTCCGCTATCTTTTTCCATACTCACGGGGTATTGTACAAACGGAGATTGCAAAGCCAGCTCCTGAAGATCAGAGGCATGGGCAGATAGGCCAAAGATGAGTAATATTACAATTACAACCGATTTCATTACAATCCTCCACATTAATCGAGAAAATCAAACAATAGCGTGACATAAAAACGCCATTCCTTGCCATAGGTATAGTTTGTTTTCACCTCATCATCAAAATAGGTAACATCATCCAATCCATAAGCCGCATCCAGAGAAAGCGCCGTAGGATAGCCGTAGAACGAAAACCCCTCAAACCGAAGACTCATCCCCACACTTTTCTTGAATGCGGAAAAATCAATTTTATCCTCATTAAAAGCATGCCCATAGTCAAAAAAGGCACCCGCGTAGATATGATTGGTGGTCAAATTAAACAACCGTTTTTGCCAGTTAAACAGCAGGGGAAAGCGATAGCTCAAGCGGGCAACAGCCAGTTTGCGGCCGCCGATACTGTAAAACGGATACCCCCGCAATCCGGGCAATCCACCGGCATAGAAATTAAAAAAACCGTCAACAGGCCGGTCGATCCATCCGCCATGCAGATTCAAACCCAGGGCATGCCGTTTTAAAAAGGGATTGGGCATATAGTGATACAAATTCAAATCGATGCGGTGATAATTATAATCCGTATAGACTTCCTGTACCGTTCCATAATCATTATCCACGGAAAAATCTTCAAAAAATTTGTTAAGCTCATACGAATAGTTCAGGTCAATTCGCAACCCTCTGGAAGGGTTGATGTTCGAGTCAATGCCCGGGACAATACCATTCAGCATCCAGTTAACCTGAAACTGGTTGCCGATAAAATAGGTGTTCCGCGGCGACTGCCAGGTAATGCCCTGAAAGAAAAAATCCTTGATTTTGCTGGTATAGCGGCTGTGAACAAAAGCGGTGCGCAAAACATGGCTATCTCCCAGCCGGTAGCCGGCGCCGATATCGGCCTCCAGCAGCTGAAAACTGAGATCAACCGGAACCTTTTTGGGATAATCGGGAATCACTTCAATCGAGGTGGTCATGTGACGGGTATAGGCATAGAGTTCCAGAAACAGGGTTGGCGCCATTCCCCTGTATTCAAAAATGGCAAAGGCATCCAGATCCGTGCGCACATCCATGGCTGCGCCGCCAAGGACGGAATAACGGTTAAGAACGTCACCGGCATAAAAATAGGTCCCGAGTTTGACGCGGTTGGAATCGATAGCAACACGCGGAAGCAATGTAAGCTGGCCATACGTCATGCTGTAAGGTTCCGCATCGATCTGCGGCAAGTTCGTATCATCATAATGACGCGCCGTCGCCAATAAAGAATCGCTATTATTAAATTCAAACGGTTCAAGGCCGAGATCGCTAAAGGCCTCTGCTTTTTGGTAATTCACCGCGCTATCAGGCAACGGGGTAATTTTATGCAGCAAGGCGATTTTATATCCGTCATATTTAAAATTTGAAAAGACCAGCTCCTGTCGCGATGATATCGAAGGCATAAAGGCGCCACCCAAGACGTTCGTAACCGCTACAACGGATGAATCGGCAAAGGTATATCGATAGATATTAAAAATGCCGGTTTTATCCCAGGCAAAATAGAGCGCCTCTCCGTCCGGTGAACCCACAGGATCGCGGGCGTCTCCCTCACCGGTAACAATACCCGTAATCGCACCGGTCTTTATATCGATCATCTTCAAATCACGACCATGGCGTCGCGCCTGGGAAAAAACAATTCTTTTTCCGTCCGGCATCCAAACCGGTGCATAGACGCCTTCTCCGTTTTTGAATTCGGTCAGATATTTCTCTGTTTTGCCCTCGCGATCTGTCAGCAATAAATTATCGGTTCCGTCTTCCTGAACCACACAGACGATCATCGAATCATCAGGAGCCCAGGCCGGATCGACTGCGCGTAGCTCCCGCGTCAGACGCTTTTCTTTTTTGTCTTTAAGAGAATATGAAAAAAGATCAAAATATTGCGATCCGTGCGAACCCCGCTTTTTTTCGGCATAAAGCAACGAGTTACCGTCGTTCGACCAGTCGATACGGCTGTTTATACCGCTTTTCAGGCGGCGTTTTTGATCGGTTTTCAGGTCATAGAGCCAGAGGCTGGTCATGCCCAGATAGTCATTCGACGATCCACCACAATAAGCGATTTTGCTGCCGTCAGGCGACCAGACGGGATAGACGTTGCCGACACCCCGCGGCGTTAAAATTTTACCTTCCAGCCGGTGTTGTTTGATAGTTTGCAGTCGCGTTTCGTAATAAGTTTCCAGGCGATCCGTCCAGCCATTATAGAGTTTTTTTGCCGGTTTACCGGTAATTTCCTTCAGCGTTTTATCGATCGACACCGTCAATAAATGACTGCTCTTGTCCGCCATTTGATAGAGCGTTTCCTGCCCCCAGTTCTCGGCAATATAACGCACAAAAGCATAACCGGAATTATACGTCCGTTCATTGCCGAGGCTGTTTTTGCCGAATACGCCCATCGCATCAAACGAAAGCGCTTCGTTCGCCTCTATGGCTGTACGGATCAGCATATCGCGATGACTATCCCAGCGCTCATAATCGAAACCCTGTACCTGATACTGTGCCATGCCTTCGGCCAGCCACATGGGAATAACCGTCATGGGCAGTGGATAGGAAGCAATGGCATTGGGATATCCATACAGGACATCGGGACGCTTTTCGCGTTCATAACTGAAATACTGGAGGAAAAGGGAAGGAATCCTGCGGCTAATTTTTCTGCTCGCGCCCAGCGAGACCATGTGGGCAAATTCATGTGTGACCACATTTCGCAACCAGTTGTGTGTTCCCCGCAGAATAAACGTCATTTGTGGTGCCCAGATTTCAACCTTGTTGTCATAATAAAATGCCGCACCGTTGGAATTGTCTTCATAATCTTTGATAATAAAATGTATTTTTCCGTCGGGTTGCCAATGATAGAGACGGGTTAGCGGACCGTATATCTCTTCCGCGATTTTTGCCACCGTGCGGGCACTACGCTCGGTACCATGGTGAAAATGTACCTCGAAATGTTCGGTGGTCAGGGTATACCAATCCAGTTCGGGATGATTATACAAATCCGTCTGCGCCCATACGCCGGCGGTGAATAAAAGCAAAAATAATATAGTTTTAAATCGATATCTCATTTTCATCGTCTGTCACTTGATCACGGCAATTTTTATGATTTTGATAGCATCCTCTTGGGCGCCAAACGCTTCAACGCGGGCGAGATAGACACCGCTCTGCACTCGCTCTACGGACCAGGGCACCTCATGTACACCCGAAGTGATGCCGTCGGCCTGCAGGGTTTCAACAAACTCGCCGCTCAGATCATAAATGCGTATGGAAACCCGCTCAGCGGTTTGCGACAGGCTATAACGAATATAGGTCACTGCTTCGTATGTCGGATTCGGATAACAAAAAACGGTTTTCCCCGGCATTAAATCGCCCTCATCTACAACATGTTGCTGATCGCCTGGCAGAAAAAAGCGGCGAAAAGGATCCCGTCCAACCTGACACCAGGATGAAGCAGGAGTGCTTTCAATCGACAGGTTCCAGGCATAGATAAAACCGTCACCGGAGATATTCAGCACCTCAACATCACCATCTGCATCGAGGTCGATCATAACCGGCGAAGCATTGACATCCATTCCTCCTGCCAAAGGAAATCCGCTCATCATTCGCCCTTGCTCATTCAGGCTATAGAGCCTGCCGGACGGAGTAATGGTAATGAGTTGAGCACTTTGGTCGCCGCTCCAAAGCGGAGAGGAGAGAAAAGGACCGAGAGAATCCGGTTCGAGGAAATAGGTATAGGGATAATGGGTTGCAGCGCTACCGGTCCAGTTTAAAGCGATCAGACTATAGGCGGAATGATAGATGATTTCCGGTAATCCGTCCCGGTCAATATCGGCAAGAACCGGAGCACTGTGGCGATCCAGGTTATGGCCGTTCCGAGCGTCGATTTCCGCTTCTCCTGCAGGAGAGAGAACAAAAAACTCTCCCCGGCGGGAAACCACAACAATCTCGTAACCGGGATGACCGTCAAAATCGGCCACCAGAGGCTGAAAGTCCCCAGAGTTGAAAGGTAGTTGGTACTGCCAGGATATGTTCAGGTCGGTGTCCAGTGCGAATATGTTGCCTGTTTCCAAAGCAGCAATGACGCTGTTTTGGTCGGTACCGCCGTAAGCCAGTGCCGTTATTCGATGCTGATCGATCCGGTTTTGAT
>CAZSOP010000144.1:0-9282 GCA_964608385.1 uncultured Cytophagia bacterium | reverse complement strand
CGGCATTTTAGATGAAACTATCTATACACAACGCAATAAAAGCACATTATTTCTTTTATTTCCTTTCTCTGGGGGTCATGCTCCCCTATTTGGCACCCTATTATAAAGAGCTGGTCGGTGCCAATGATGCCCAGGTGGGGTTGTTGCTGATGATTCCGCCATTGGTGGCGCTGGCGGCGCAGCCGCTCTGGAGTTATGTAGCCGACACCCTGGGGAACCGCCCGCAGCTCGTCGCTATACTGGCGGTTATTTCGGCTGCTGCTTTTTTCAGCGTCGGTTTGGCCCGGACGCTCTGGGTTCTGGCGGGTGTTTTGATTTTATGGGCCATGTTCTGGACGCCAATGGCTTCAATGGCGGACAGTGTTACCTTTCAGGTGTTGGGCAGACAGGGACGTAACAATTATTCAAACCTGCGTATCTATGGTACCATCGGTTTTATGGTCGCCTCGTTCTCGCTCGGTGCATTCTTTGATCGCTATGGGCTGAACTGGATGTTTCCGCTCTTTGGGATTTGTATCATCATTTCGGCAATTTTTATCCGCCAGATCCCTCCTTCCGAACGCATTTCGCGCAAGCATACCAATCTGGCAATCAAAATACTCTTTAAAAATAAAAATATCCGTTGGTTCATCTTTACCGGTATTCTGATCGCCATTGCCAATCAGATGTCCTATGCCTTTCTCAGTATTTATGCCCGTGACTTGGGCGCCAAAAATGCACATCTGGGCTGGTTATGGGGACTGGGCACCCTTGCCGAGGCTCTGACCATGCCATTCGTCGGCCGGTTGATCAACCGTTTCGGAGTTAAAAAACTGATCGTTCTCGGCGTCCTGGCCAGTGTGCTGAGATGGGCGGGCACTGCTTTTATCCCTGTCTGGACCGGTTTGCTGCCGTTACAGCTGTTCCACGGTTTTACCTTCTCCTTTATCTACGTCGGAAGCGTAACCTTTATGGATGTATCCAGCCCGTCCATTGTGCGGTCGAGCGGACAGGCGGTTTTTGGTGTGCTGATCATGAATGTCGGACGAATCATTGCCACTCCCCTGAGCGGTGAAATTGCGCACCTGTTCGGTTATCGCACTCTCTATATCAGCAGCACCGTATTGGCAATTGTGGCCATGCTGATGCTCGCCCTTTTCATCCGCGAACCGGACCAGGTGGAAATGGACGGGGAAAATGTGGTAGATAAGGATGGATAGGTGCGACAAGGGTATTCGCGGGGCTTTTAAAAAGAGATTGGTTTTCAAAAGCGGTTTAACAGAATCATACCGAGCCACCAGGCCGCAGAGATATATTTACCTTACCCTGCTTAAAGTGGCTTTGCAGCTTTATGGTTCTATATTCACACCCCTTCTACTAACATTGAAAATCAGGGAATCACCCTGGCGCTGACCATCTGATCGTGGAACTGGTTGACGGGGTTGATCTGCTGATCTTTGTCGATCTGAAAGACAGTCCAGACATTGCCGCGCCGGTTTGGCGGAATATCAAAACGCCTGGCAAGTCTGCCGTCTTTGTAGACCTGTACACAGGCGCGGCTCAGAGAGAGATCTCTCGCAGCTGTGGTTTTGCGACCGCTAAAGTTGTGAACCGCATAGGTGTAGGTTCCTTTTGCCGGTTTATAGATGGTCACGGTTTCCGGTCCGTATGAAACACGGTCGTCCACATCTAAAAAGTTTTTGCCGTCGATCAGCACCTTGTTGTTCCACCAGATATGAAACCCGCCGCCCTGCGGCTGCGGCCCGGCGAGATGGGCATCAAGGTCTTTGGGAACCGCTCCCCAGGTGAGGACAATGCGAAATTCCTGCACTTTTGGCGTCAAGGCTGCATGCATGCGCATGGGCAGTTCATTGTGATCGATGACAAAGGGATGATTAATAGAAATAAATTTGTCCTTGCTGAAAAAAGTCTGGTACTTGCCCAGATCACACTGAACGGCAAAAAATCCATCTTCACCGGTCAGCCCCTGATGGACGACCTCACCTGTCCGATTATCTTTGATCATAACGGAAACGCCGGCGAGCGGTTCGCCGTTGACGGCGTTAACCACCGAGGTTTTGTAGATGCGCTTTTTTTCATACATCTCTTCCACCGTATAAAAGGCATTATCGATAATCACCCCGGCGTGATAAACCAGGCCGCTTGCGTTTTCGGGAACCGAAACCGATGAAACCGCGCCGGTCTCTCTATTTTCGACAACAATCTCGGCACCCGATTCGGCCAGCATTAGATCATCTTCTTCAGACGCGAACAATTCATCTGTAAGTCCATTGATGAGCCAGATGCTGATAAAGGCATTACCGGCATCGCGAATTTGAAAGACGTATTCACCACTGTTTAAGCGCGTTTCCACGCTGATATTGCCGTCTTTTGAAGATTCCCGCATCGTGCTGCGCACGATCTCGAATCGGCCGTCATGGCCGTACTGCAGCATGGCTTCGATATCGCCCATGACCGCCATTTCATCCCATCGGACGGTGATTCGCATTTCCGCCGCCATCGCCAGAGAAAAGCTGAAAATAAGAATCAACAGGATTGTGTATCGCATGAATAGTCCTTTCCTTTCAACTTTTAATTCATTGGTCCTTTAACATCGGCGAATATATACAATTTTCCGGAATACGGACGAGAACGTAATAAAGCTCATTCTCCGCGTCCGGATAACGTTCGACGATTTCGATATTTTGCAGGTGGTAATAGAGTTCGACAAAAAGAATATCCTGAACGGAATGCTGAATCGAAAGATCGGTGCCGTTGTTAACCGTCAACAGCCTGTGTACTTTGACGGCAAGATTGTTGAGGATGGTAAAAATGCCCTGTTCCTCTGCGGTTTTCCAGCCGTCATTTTCGCGGCCTTTGGCCGTGTACATACCGACGCCGTAATGATACGCTCCCTCTTTGAAATAAAAGCGATCCACCCACTCAGGTCTGGGAATGTCGTTGCGGTGCAGCACGCTATCCGGTACTTGAACAGAGCTATCGGCGGCAAATGCGGCGACGTAATCACCGGTTATGATATCAAAGGTATAGTCGTCGAGTGTGATGAGGTTTTGCTGCAGACCGGCGACGGCATCATCGGAGAACCAATAGTAATAGTTGCTGTTCTTGAGAATATTGTGCTTGCCGGGCACATCAAAAATTTCAAGATGCCCTTTAACGATACAATCGCGATAAGCCTGGTGCATATAGGCGGCATCTTCAAGCGCGCTGAGGCCATAATAGCTATAGCCGACGATGATGCCGTCATATTTTTGCGGATAGAGAAACCATAAAGGGTAGCGGTCGGCTGCGCTGAGAGGGCGGTACAGTACAGCGACCAATAAAAGAACAGCATAACAGATAGATCGACTAAAAAACCAATTCGCTCGAATCATTTGCAGGTACCATAAAAGGTTATAGTATGGATTTCAGACCAAACGCCTGATTCCAGGCAATCAAAATAAATATTGAAAACAATAAAAAAAATCGTCCTCCTGTCCCCCTTCAAAGTTGCGTATCCCCGATGTGTATACTGTTTGCCTCTAGCCTGAACGGCTTTTATAATAATAACGGCTCTGAAGATAATATAAAGCAAAAGCGACCATGTGTGCAAGTGATTTTTTAGCGCTTTTATTTAAAAATCTGAAAACCAAAAAGAAAGTGACATGAACAAACAAAAAAAGTATTTCCGTCCCGCACAAAAATATAAAACACTCGAAAAGAGCAAACATATTGCTGGCGGGTCTGAGCTGAGAAAAAAGTCGCGAGACGTAAATCAGTAGAACTTGTCAAAATAACAGAAAACAAATTCAAAATAAAATGCCTTGCAAACCCTGTAAATAAAAAAAAAAGTCCTTTACAGAATTTAAACGCAAAGGGCTTGGCGCGCCCAGCAGGATTCGAACCTGCGACCTACGGATTAGAAAGAAGAAGACCTCCACCTTAATTCGCAGCCTTTATATTACTATTAAACATGCCTTTACGATTGTCTTAATTTTCAGCTTTATCCCCTTGCGTGACAAATACATGACATAAATTACCGAATTCTTCAACAGCTTCAAACATTTCATCCCAATGTGGATTGATATAACGGCTGGTGATTGATAATCAAATAGCACATCTTGAAATTCTCTTGGTACTGTGAATTCATAAAGCCTTCTCTTGCTTCCTGAACCAAGTGATAAGCCATTTTAATATAAACGTAGTAAGGGGTTCTTATACCAGGAAAAAACTTTTCTATTTTCACGGCATTTTGACAAAAAGGCAGGCGATAATCGATGGTTATTGGACAGAATAGAGCCTTGTCCTGCTTTTAAAGACGATCTCAGGCTGAGAAAAATTAAAAAAAAGTATCTTTTGATAAAAATATTGACAATATAAAAATAAATATTAAATTAAAAAGAGAGACTAAATTTTTCCTCACCTTTCGACCTCTACAATACTTTTACCTCCTTCTAATAGTTATTTTAGTCTTTCATCGGGAATTTATTTTTATCGCATGAACTGTCATGAATTTTTCAGATTCGCAAGAGGTTATTGGTAAAGTGATTTGTTCTTGGGGTGCTTTTACCGGGGAAATAACTTTGCAGTTTTTACGGCATTTTGACAAAAATCAGGCAACATCGATGATTGACAGACTGAACATTGGCTTGCCCTGCTCTTCAAGAACACGATCAGGCCGAAAAAATATCGAAATGCAAACAAGCTTTTATCGAAATATCAATTCGTGATAACGTGCGTAACCTAGAGGCAGAATGATGAGCCGAAAAACGATCATGACACGATGGACTCTGTTCGTTCTGGTCCTTTTATTTTTCGTTTCTTTTGCAAGCGCCGAAAGTGCAATTCATTTCAATACGGTTGTGGGTTTAAATGCCAGCCATCCCGTCGTTTCGCCAAATACCGCGAATACAACAGGAAAAACGTATTCGGTGGACTATATTCCGGGATATGATTGTGCGGGTTTGATGCATTTTGAAAAGGACAGGTTTGCCATCGGTATCGGTCTAGGCTATAAAAGTATCAATTTTAACCAGAATCGAACTTTTGTGTTTGAACCTTTGGATCCTTATTCTCCTTTCTCAACGTATTCGCTTAACAAGTTATCCTTTGTGCGATTGAAATATATGTACATGCCGCTTACTGTTTCCTATGCGCTCGATCCGGAAAAGAAGCTTTGCATCAGTCTGACGACTGAATTTTGTAAGCTGGTCAATGAACTGTATTATTTAAATACCACCAATCTGATTAATCATTTTACTGGTAATCGCAAAGTTGAACTTTATGAATTCTACAAACCGAATGTGGTTTTTTTATACCTGGGAGCCGGCCTGCGTCTGAACGAGAAAGCACAGCTGGCATTAGAATTCGGCTATGCGCCCTGGGGTATTGATCGATTGCCTCTAGACTATCCGACAGAAAAATATTCCAATATTTCAGAAAAAGTGATGATTGTTCGTGTTCTGCTCATTTATAAGCTCTTTAATATCCCTTTCTGAAATAAAGCACGTTGACACGTCAAAAAGTAAAATAATTTAACGATCCAGGCACACCTGGAAATCGGGATATGACGATAAGGAATGGAATGAACCGATCAGGCATGAAAATAAAAAGATACGGGTCAGTGCAATGCTGAATTAAAAAAAAAGGTGGAAACATGGCGCGAAAAATGAATTGCTTTTTTGTCTTTTTTCTCCTCTCTGTTATCTGGATGACCCCCTCGATCGCCCAAAACACAGTAAAAATCGGCGGGCGGCTGGGTGCGAATCTCAGCCAGGCCATGAGCGTGCCGAAAAGCCTGAACGAGAATGGACACAGTTATTCCGTGGGGTACATCCCCGGATACAATTGGGCGGGCGTGCTCGAATACAAACGAAAGCATTTTTCTCTTGTCGCCGGCGCGGGCCTAAAATCTTTGAATTTTAATTTTGAGCGAAAATATCCTCCTCCGTATTCATACTATGAAAAAGGCTATAGCAGATTTCCTATCACAAGGACGCTGGCCATGGTCAGGTTGAATTACATCACCATGCCGCTCAAACTCTGTCTTTATTTAGGACAAAAACAACGTGTATTTATTTCATTGGGCGGCGAATATGCCGGATTGATTAGCAATATGAATACGGAGAATATCAGATGGCCCGGAACGCAATTATTCTTACATAAAGTTGATGACTGGTTCAAACGTGATATGATCTTTCTCACCGCGGGAGCGGGACTGCATCTGCAGTCTGGCATGAGGCTTGCGCTCGAAATCGGTGTCACACCCATGCGTATCGACAAAGCATACGAGCCCGTCGAGGGCTATGAACAAGGCTATTTTTATTTTTCAAAACGGGCACTCGAGATCCGGATTGAATTGGGCTATGATTTTTACGAGTTTGACTTGTAAGGCCCATATACTCTGTTTTAATATTTTGGATACTGAATGGGAAAACGCCTTGGGTTCAATACTGTAGAATTGGAAAAGTAAAGAATCGTTTTCATAAATTGATTTAATAGTAAAGTCGTATTACCATTAAAACGCTGGAGGCAAAATGAAAAAGCACTCGTCTTTAAGAATATGCGTTTTTCTGGTCATATTTTTGGGTTTTGTCATTACTGGATTCACTCATAGCCTTACAACACCACGGGGATCAACTGTATCTCACTCTCATCCTGGGTATGCAGATGGATGGTGGGATAAACCGGAACCGGATAGCGCTTTTGATTATGAATATGATGAAGAAGATGATTATCTAACAAGAAGCGAATGGAATACCTGGTGTCAAAATAAATGGGGTTTTTACCTGTATCCATCAAATTCTGCTTATAACTGCCATGCCTATGCCTGGGCAGGGGCACGGGAAGATGATTCTAACACCTGGTGCTGGATTGATTATGGAGAGGCAAGCATATTTTGAACGGATGGAAGCTATTCAGAGGTTGATCCCGGTTATTACAGTGATGCCACACATATCGTTTATGGTATTGATCATTCTATGGTTGTTACAACATATCCTAATGTGACATCAAAATATTGGAAAGGGCCGGTATTCTCCCACAGTCACTCATCTCATCCCTGGTCAGGTAGTTCAACAGTACTATTTCTGCGCAAAAGCCCAATAGTTCCTTCAGACGCCACGTCTATCCAGGGTGGTCTGAATCTTGCCAAGCCGGGACAAATCGTGCACGTCGATGCGGGTTCGGCTGCCTTGACAGCGAATATCACGGTGCAGGATAACAAGAAACTGAAAATACACAATAATATTAATCTGGGAGATTCCCATATCATAACCGCCGGCACCGGGCAGATACAGGTGGATTCGGATGTGGATTATATTTGTATTAAAACAGGTTCAACGATTAAATCTCTTCACGGCACTTTAGCAGCAGCCTGCAGTACTGCTTCTTCAGGTGAAACTATAGAGGTTCATGGGACGAACAGTGTTAACAATAATGCAACCGTGCCAAGCGGTGTGACCATGTCTGTTCCTTCCGGTTCGGTGCTTCAATTCGCCTCCGGCAAAAAGCTCGAGGTTATCGGCACGCTGGAAGCCGACGACGCGACCTTTACCGGATCGAGCTGGTACGGCATCGAATTCAATTACGGTTCAAGTTCGAGTTATATCCAAAATTGTACCATACGCTACGCCACGTATGGCGTCCGCATGATCGGTACCAACGTGCGCATATACAATAACACCATCAGAAATAATACAACCGGGCTTTTGTTCGAGAACAATTCCGATGGTACAAGTGTGGTGAATAGCAATCAGGTTATCTATAATTCGAGCTGCGGTATCAAATGCCTGAGCTATTCCGATCCGCTGTTATTCACAGGCAATGTCATCACCGATAACGGGTACGGACTTGGCGGTGTCCGCGGCGACGGAACGAGCTGTTTTGACCTCGGCATCTACTCGGATCAGGGACACAACAGTATTTATTATAATGATCCGTATGAAGTGTATTCGCTTTATGGCGGAACAACCTATGCCCGTTATAACTGGTGGGGCGATTCGAATCCCAGTCCCACCGTATCAAATGGAGTGGACTGGTTGTATTATCTGACATCGCCGCCGTTTCAGATGCTTTTGAAAGGAGGCGGCAAAAGCAACGCCTTCCAGCCGGTAATCGCCACTCAAGCGGTTTCCACTGATACCCTTGGAATAACTCAAGTGGATAGCGCCTATAAAATCTTTCGTCAAGGGAATTATGAACAAGCTGCAGCAGCGTTCGAGTCCATTGTCCATAAATATCCGGATCACTTTTCGGGACAACGTGCCCTGGCGTTTTTGCGCAAATGCTATCAACATCAGAAGAACGAACAAGAAATCATTCCATTGCTGGATCGGATATCTCTGATGTATGAGGATAAAAAAATAACCGCGCTGGCACAACACCTGAAATCCGGCGAGTTGATCAGGAACGAAAAGTATGCGCCAGCGATAACCGCCTGCGATCACGTAAAAACATTTTTCGCAGAATCTGAATTCAATAAATACGCCCTTTTCAACCTGGGGACGATTTACTGGTATCACCTGGACGATCCCCAAATAGGTGAGCGTTATTTTCGCCAGCTCATCGCCACCTATCCGGACGATGATCTATCTATCTCGGCTCTGGCGACGCTGGGAGAATGGGATCCCGAAGCACAAAAACGACCTGATCCGGATAAGCAAGACATGTCAGGGGGTGCTGTTGTTAATACTTTTGTCCTGCAACAGAACTACCCCAATCCGTTCAATCCCACCACCACGATCCCATATCAACTGCCGGAAACATGTCAGATGACGATCAAAATTTATAATATCATGGGTCAAATAGTGACAACGCTGGTGGATGGCACGCAACCAGCGGGAGCGCACCTGCTGCATTGGAATGGTCAGGATGATTTTGGCCGCATGGTCGGCAATGGTGTGTACTGGATACACATGCAGGCAGGACAATTTGTAACCAAACGCAAGGTGGTGCTTTTGCGATGAAAAAAAATATCCATTGACGAACAACGTACCAAGTGCTGCATAGCATCCCGGCACATCCCTAAAAGCAAGTGAACGAGGCCTGGAACAATCTATGGTTTAGAATTGAAATGTCGAGGATTGTAGAGGAACTTTTCGTTGAAAATTTAAGATTGAAGCTTAAATTGGGTGAATCGCAGATGACATTGTGAAAATCTTTATAAAAAGTCATGTGACGTATACGTGACGTAAATCAGTGAAAATGAGTCAAACCCGAAGATAATGCAAAACAATCCCCATAAATAACAACAAAAAAGGTTCTTCCGAATAATGAGTACTTTTTTAACCGCTGAGAAAACGC
>CAZSOP010000143.1:0-9286 GCA_964608385.1 uncultured Cytophagia bacterium | reverse complement strand
ATGACCATATCGTGACCTTACATGCCACAGGCCAATCCAGCTCCAGAGAATTCGGCCACAGCAATTGGCTCGATGTCATCATGCAGCAAATCAAACCGGCATGGCATAACGCGCTTTTAGGAGACCGGGTGTTTAATAAACCGGTTGTTAACGGTGAATACGGTTATGCAGGCAAGGTGGAAGACGATTGGGTCCGGATCGGCGCCTGGGGTATTTTCACCGCCGGAGGATTTTTTACAGCAGGATTTTTCACCACCTATGCGCCGGATAAAGGCGGTTGGGATCTTTTTGGAAATTACCAACAGCAACTTGAACTGCAAATTCTTTTTAATTTCATAGAGAGAACCAAATGGTGGGAAATGACTCCCCGCGATGACATGGTAACCAACGGTCACTGTTTTACCAAATTGGGCGAAGAATACGTTATTTATGCCCAGTTCGGCGGTCCGACGTCGATTAATTTAACCGATGTCAGCGGCTCTCTGCCGATGCAATGGCTCAACCCCCGTGATGGCACCTATTCCGAGCCGGTTGACGTAGAGGGCGGTAGCTGGGTAAATCTTTCTCCTCCCATTTCAGGCGACTGGGTTCTCCATATTGGTGAAGGCGTAAACCCGGATTCCCTGCCGCCCAACTCGCCAAGAAACCTCTCTATGACAGGCAACACCATGACCTCAATCAGCATGAGCTGGGAAGCACCGCTTCCGGCTGAGGATGGCGACACCGCTGCATCCTATCTCCTCTTTCGCGATAACCAGTTGCTCGCCGAAATTACCGAAACGCAATATACGGATGAACAATTAATGTCCGACCAATCCTATACCTATACACTTTTTGCTGTAGATGATCGGCAAAACACAAGTATTGATTCCACTGAGGCAGTTTTTACCACCAAAGCCGACACGGAACCACCGGTAATTACTCAGGCATACATGGAGAGTGCAGACCATCTGGTTCTTCAATTCAATGAGCCCCTTGATTCTCTGTCAGCCACCAACATAAACAATTACGCCATTTCCCCTCAAACAAATATCAACAGCATCTCCATTCAAGGTGGATATTCCAAAGTGATATTGTCTACAGCACTGCATCAAACTGATATCAGCTACGAATGTACGGTCAACAATGTCAAGGATCTGGCGAAAAACCCCAATACCATTGCAGCAAACACGGTCGTAACCTATCAGTATATTCATCAGCTCATTATCAGCAATCTGAGCAAAAGCGGCTATCAGCTCGATACGCTGCAAGTCGGCAAGGAATATTATATCGACAGGAGTTATGAGATAACCTCCATTCCCCAGGGTCTGGAGGAAAACCTGTTTATTAAGACAGCCAATGCGGACAAGCAATCCACCCAAAACCCTTTTCTCAGCTTTGATGTCAACAAAAATGTTTGGGTGTATGTGGCATATGACGATGACAACACACTACCCAACTGGCTACAGCAAGGCTGGACGGATACGCAAACAAGTTTGGCAACCAATGATGAGGGTAAAGCTCTGCGGCTATATAAAAAAGAGTTCCCAATCGGAACCATAGAACTGGGAGCGAATCAAGGCTCATCGAGCAGCAGCATGTACACCGTCGTTATTGAAGCGATAGACACGACGTCGCCGGCCAGGCCGAGCGGGGTGATTATCGTTGCCTCCTGATAACGGATACTAAACGACAGGATTATTTTTTTGCCGCGAATAGGCTATCTTTGCCGGCGAGCCCATGGCGATAGAATAAGCAGGAAGGTCCCTGGTAACGATAGACCCGGCGGCGACCACACAGCCGGTGCCGATGGTTACACCATCCAGAACCATGACGCCGGCTCCGAGCCAGACGTCGTCCTCTATTATAACCCCACCCTTGCTTTCATACCCCTGGCGCATAATGGGAATGTCGGTACGGTCGAAACAATGCTTTATGCCGCCGATGTAGCAATTTGCAGCCAACAAAACATGTTTTCCGAATTTTATTTTGGTTGTGGTTCCCAAACGACAATTGGCACCGATATTACAAAAATCACCCAGCTCAATAGTGCCGTTGCGCGTGTTGAGCACGGTACCCCGCCCGACGAGCACCTCATTTCCGAGTTTAATCCCGCTCGCATCATCCCCCTGTGCAGTCAGACCACAATATTCGGAAATCACGCATCGCCTGCCAATTTTTATTTTATGGCCATGACGTATGGTTATTGCACGATCGAATATTGTGCCCTTGCCGACGCCGCCGAAAAGCGATGGATAAAAAACCTTGCGAAAAAAATGACCTGTAATGCCCGGCAGAACACCAAAAAACAGAACAATCATTTCATGTTTGATCAAATGCCAGAGCTTATAATTGCCGACAACAATATCCTGATATTTTTGCAGCGGTGATTTTTTTCTTCGCATGACATCTTCAAAACCGCTATAATAATTGACTATACCCTCGACATCCCCCTCGTCGACCTGTCGGCTCTTTTCTTCACTTTTCAGCTTTTCGTCCATTCCCCTGGAGGCGTAATAGATTCCACCAACAATACCGGCCAGTAAGGCTTTTGCGCGCATCAGCAGAGCCACGGATAATCCCATGGCACCGGTCATACCGAATCGCTGAAACGTAAAAACATAAGCCCCCTCCGCCAGCCCAATGCCGCCGATAGATATCGGTATCATGGTAATCACCAGCACGATAGGAGTAATGGTCAGGGCCTCGAGTAACGTCATATCCGCGTCAAAGGCGAGTGAGCTGACAAATACATTTAAAACAGCCAAAACATAAAACAGCAAAGAATTCGCCATGGCAAAAATCAGGGTTCGTCTTTTAGAGCGAAATGCCATGGTTGCCGCTTGAAAGGCATTCAGTTTTCGAATAATTTTATTCAATAACGGTAATTTTATCGTGCTGATCTTATCGATCAGTTTCTTGTTAAAAAAAAATAGTAGAAGAACAAAATAACCGGCAACACTGATCACCAGGAGCACGGTTAGACGCACATCCCACAACCGATAAATTGCAAAGGCAAAAGCGAGCAGAGCCATAAGAAGCAATGCAGTTAATCCGGTAAAGCGTTCAATAAAAACCGAGCTGAACGACTGTGCATTCTTTCCGGTCTGTTTGCCCAGAGCATAAGCCCGGACAACATCGCCGCCGACGTTTGTCGGTAATACCGTATTATAAAAATAACCCACGACATACAACCAGAACAAACGCAACAGAGAAACGTGGATATCCTGCGCTTTCAAAATGATCTGCCATTTCCAGGCACTGACGGCAATCAACAGCGGGGTAAAGGATATCGACAAAAGGACAAATTCCCATTTGGCCTGGAGTAAATTATTGAACAGAGCCTCAATGCCGACGCGATTGAGGACCACCGCGATTAATGCAATGCTGATTAAACAACGAAGATAAAACAGCAAACCACGTTTTTTTTGCTTCATCTCATCCATTGGGGATTGGTTTTTTTGGTTTTGAATTGATTCAAATACTGAGCGCTGGTCTTTGCTTTTGCCTTTTCGTCTGCTACAGCGGTTAACATCTGCTGCCGGATTTCCTGACGTTGACCATATATCTGAATTATTTTAGAGGCAAAGGTTTGTACCGTTAAATCCTTGAACTCGATCAGATTCTTTTCGAGATTCAGGGTACGCATATAACCCCGGTTTTTGGGATAGGTCACAATGCCGACCGGAACAACGCCCATGCTGGAAGAGAGAATAAGCGAATGGGTTCGCATGCCAACAAAAAGGTCGAGGCGTTTTAAAAGCGAACATATTTCCCGGTAAGAATATCGGATATTGGAAATCATGCGAATCCGGTCCTGATTTCTGATTTTGTTCACGACTTGTGTTGCTATGGACATGTCCATATGTTGGGTTTCTACAAAAACAACGTTAACATCAAGGTCGTCGATAACTTTATCAACAGTTTGAGCAAATACATCGATCAATCTTTCTCTGCCGTATTTTTCTCCGCTCTCCCGCACAAAAGCATCGATATAACTGTTGACATTAAATCCTATCGTGGAATGATCAAGGAAATCGATCTTTTCTTTTCGCCGAATCTCCTCAAACCGCTGGTCGGATACCGGCTCGGCATTCAGAGCACAATCCGCCCCCGGATAAATCTGAGGATGATCGATTTTCAAGGAGTGCAAAAGCTCTTTGGATGCCTTGTCGCGCAGGATAACAACATCGGAATTTTGAATAACACGCCGAAGACAATTTTGTCCAGTTTTACGCTTAACCGGTCCCAGGCTACAATTATAGAGAATGACGGGAATATTACGCTTTTTGGCCATAGGCAGAACATAGGAAAGCGTCCACAGATAGTTAAACAGAGGATTGTACAATTTGCGATCAAAAAGAATTGCGTCCGTGACCAGGATTAAATCTGCTTTCAGACAAGAGGTTATTACCGGCAATCCCAATATTTTCAAGCTCAGATTCCATGGCAGCAAGGATATCGGCTTGACATTAAAGCCGGAATATTCCCGTTTGACAAAGGCGGTATTGATGGTAGGTATCGTAAATACGGCCCCGGGAAAAAGGGCGGCAACATCTTCCAATAGTCCGCCTAAAATTGCAGCGTCGCCGGCGTTACGGCCGCTAAAATTGCCGAGAACATTAATTCTCTTGATTTCATTTGATTCATTCATTTAACAAACCATTCTCTTTATACCACTGTGCTGTTTTGGTAATTCCCTCTTTCATGCTCACTCTGGGTTCGAAACCCAATTCTTCTTTGGCTTTTTTGATGCTAAAAGCCCGATCTTTTGTAAAAATATCCACCCGTCTTCTGAATATGGGAGGTTGAATTCGCAATGGAATACATACTTTTTCACAAATCCATGCGGCGCCGTACAAAGGCCATACCGGCGGTTTAAACCGCGGCGGGGGGACATCGAGCACCTCGGCAATCGTGGGCGCAAAACCGGCCCGGGGTGTATAATCTTTTCCGCCGATAATATAAGCCTTGTCGATGCTGTCCGGATTTTCCGCAGCCAGGCGAAATCCTTCAACCGTATCGGTAACATAGGTGAGATGGTAAAGAACATCACCCCCACCGAAAAGAATAAATCTTCCCTTTTGAACCATTTTGTACATTTTCAGCATTCTGATATCGCCCGGACCGTAAATTCCGATGGGACGAACAATGGTAACCGGTAAACCGTGCTCTTTAAAGTAATGCAGAGCCAGTTGTTCTCCTTCCAGCTTGCTTTTTTGATAAATATCGCCCGGGTTAAAGGGAGAAAATTCATCACCCGGAGGATCGGTAACATGTCCGTGTACCCCGCCGGTACTGCAATGCAGGAAACGTTTAATATTATGAGTTAAAGAGGCTTTGAGAAGGTTTTCCGTGCCGTTTACATTGACATCGTAATAAACTGAATCCGGAAAACCGGCTTGCCGGTAGAGGGCAGCGAGATGGTAGACAACGTCAACATCTTTTACAGCCGCGTTGACCTGATCGGCGTCGAGCAAATCGCCAAAAACCAGCTCGACAGGTAAATTCTTAAAGTGCTTAATTTGACTGCTGGGGCGTACAAATGCGCGCACCGAATATCCGCTT
The DNA here is from genome assembly GCA_964608385.1 of uncultured Cytophagia bacterium. Classification (GTDB taxonomy): domain Bacteria; phylum Zhuqueibacterota; class Zhuqueibacteria; order Residuimicrobiales; family Oceaniaggregativiventaceae; genus Oceaniaggregativivens_A. Next base: position 3,739 of record CAZSOP010000143.1, on the reverse strand, counting down.
TTCAACAAATTGTCAACGAGGTAACCACCGGTAAAGCCCGAGGCACCAGTAACCAAAGCTTTCATTATTAACCCTTTTTGTAGTTATACGCTATCAGGTTGCCTCAGGGAAACAGATAGCAGTGATAAAATATAAATAACCCTATTCACAGATACAAACCCGAAATCGGCCCGCCATTCAGGCCCTATAGAGCCGTGGTTTTCCTGCCGGCCGGGCTTGAATAACAAGGTCTATTTAACCGCAATCACAACAGCCGCATGTCCGAATTGTCTGCGAATAAAAACAGGCATAACGTTATACGCGGGCACAAAGATATGATTAAATATCCAGGGCAAAAATCCCGTCCTCGGCGTTTTGGTGGCATTGATATAATCCAAAAAGACCTTGGTTTCATTAAAATTGGAAAACAACTCTTTTAGTTGTTTTTTGGTATAAAGCCGGGTGATCGGCGAATCTTCATGACTAAACTCAAAATTTACATGACCGACTTTGGTCAGAATAATTTTCCAGGAATACTTGTAGTAAAGGGTAACGATCATTTCACCACCGGGTTTCAGAACTCGTTTGGCCTCGTTTATCGCCCGCTGTGTACTTTGGGTCTGATGCAGAACACCAAATGAAACCACAATGTCAAAGGTATTATCTTCGAATGGAAGGTCTTCCGCATTCGCGTGGCGTAAATCAACATCCACCTGATTGTGTTCCACATTCTTTTTGGCCAGTTTCAGGGCATTTTCCGAAAGATCAATGGAATTAACCTTCATACCCGCTTTTGCCCAGGCCACCGATTCCCAGCCTGCGCCACAACCGATTTCCAAAAGATGACCACCCGGATATTTTGCCGATTCCGACTCGATGAGACGGTATCGATGCGCATAATTTTTTCGTATATACTTACTGACCTGATCGAAAAATTTTGCCGTGCCGATTTCTGACGGATCGCCGGTCCAGAATTGTGTGGTATTGACATTTTCAGTCCAATATCGCTGGACTTGTTCTAAAGTTTTTTTATCGCTTCCTTTCCATAGGTAGCTGCCAATGGAATCTGCCATTTATTTCCTCCGATTTCTATAATATGTCATACTTGTTGTTCGATTATGTCGTAAATACGTTTTGTCTCGTCGACCTCTTGCTGCCTTTTTGTATCACTCCATCCAAGTTCCTCTGCCATTAAATCCGCGCACAGCGACAAAGGCTTTGAACCCGGAGCTCCTTTGCTACCGAGCTCTGTCCGTCTCAGAACCACATCCGATAATGTTTTCGCCATTTCGTTGCGAACGGCATACAAGACTTGTGCCGTAAGCACTGATTGATCCCCGGTAACCGGCGTTGCCGGGGAAGCACCAGGGTCGATCAAAGCAAGAATGTTTTCGAATTCCGAACCATAGCTGTGTATGAGGTGTAACAAGAGTGAGCGATTAAACCGCTCCCGATAATTTTCAAGCTGCGTTGTGACAAAGTGATGATAATCGTCGATGTCACCACCCCAAACCGGAATATCTGCTGTTTTCGAGGTGGTCACGGAATCGCCCAGTTTTGTCTGCACCAAATCAATCGCCTTCTCAGCCACTCCTCTTGCCGTGGTATATTTTACGCTTTGCAGCGAAATCAAACCGGGCAAACGATCCTCTTTTTGATGATCGATCAGTCGAAAATGTTTCAACAATTGAACATCGCCGCTTTCTTCGTTTACGCCGGCCATGGGTAACAAGCCGCCATAATAAAACCCAATATCGCTCTTGCGGATGTTCGCCTTTGGCATTGCGCTCTGTACTTCGCCTAAAAAATCATCTATCTCTTTTTGCCTTACGCGATAATCACCGGGGTCTCCATAATAGGGTTTATGATCGGTGCCGATCAATGTTATTCCCTGCCAGGGAACAACGAACAATAAGCGGGAGCCCTTGCTGATCAAAGCATCTTTGTCCCTGAAAATTTTGCTACTAAACACACCAAAGGCGTACTCTTTGTTCAGGCTGCGATTCAATACCAGATTCAAGGCTGTGGACCAGGCTGGAGATTTGATTCCCCCCGCGGTTTGTTGCAGCAAGGGTGTCAATCCCGGTCCGGCACAATTAAGTGTCATTTTGGCGTTAATTCGCAACGCTTTACCGCTCAACTTGTCTACGGCGGCAACAGCTTTAACCCGGCCCTTTTCGATCATAAAGTCCAGGGCTTCAACATGGTTGGCAAGATCCGCCCCCCGCCTTGCGGCCGAATGTAAAAAAGAGAGAACAAGGCGCTCGGAACTAAACATTTGTGCGTCGTGCCAGAGAATGCCGCCATTGTATCCGTCTTTTTCGATATAGGGAATGATATCGAAAAGCTGTTCGCGACTTAACATTCTGCCCGCGGGTATTCGTTTTTCCTTATCGACATTCCGATTTCGGTCAAAACTGATCAGGTCGTTCATCAACATACCGATTCTCATGGCTTCCGGGCCTTTGGCCAGATGGCCCCTGGTGGGCATGGCACAGGGCAGCGGAAAAACCAGATGCGGTGCGATTTTGCTCAAAATACGCCGTTCCTGAATCGATTCACGCATTCGCTTGAAATCAAAATGCTGCAGATAGCGCAAGCCGCCATGTACGATTTTTAAACTATTGAACGAGGTACCCGATGCAAAATCATTTTTCTCAATGAGTGCGACAGAAAGACCCCGAAGAGATGCATCCCAGGCAGCCGTGGCACCATAGATGCCGCCGCCTATTATTAACAGGTCATAACTTTTGTTTTCCAAATTTTCAACAGCTCTGATCATTTCATATTTTTTCTCATTGTTCGACATATTCCTGATACCACATCTGAAAAATCATGAGAGCCCAAAGACGGTGACTGTGATTTTCTACGCCATCGATATGTTCCGTCATCAATTGCTCCACGGTTTGGTAATCAAAAAAACCGGTCTTTTGTATCATCGAGGGCGACAACACATCCTGCATAAGCGGCCGCAATTCGTTTTTCATCCAATGTTTTATAGGCGTACTGAATCCTTCTTTGCCCCGATTTAAAATCGACGCAGGTAAAACATCGCGAAAAGCATATTTTAAAAGGTATTTGCTGGTTTTACCCAGGCGTAAGTGAGCCGGTATTGTTGCTGCGAATTCAACGAAGCGATGGTCGAGGAAAGGAACGCGCGCTTCGAGCGAATTGGCCATGCTCATGCGGTCCACTTTGACCAGAATATCATCCACCAAATACGTCTGTATATCAACAAACTCTTGTTGATCCAGCGGAATCCGGGATGTTGATCTGGTAAATTTTTCTTCAATAAAATCATACGGGTTTTCGTTACGGATCGATTCCCGGAACGCCTTTGAATAGAGCTGATCCTTTTCTGCCTGCTGTAAAAAAATCATCCAGCGTACATGCTGCAAATGATCGGGTAACATCAAGCCTTCAACGAATCGTCGTGACCGGTTGATCAGACCTTTTTTCTTGTCCGTAGGCGGCAGTCGACGAATCGCCGGTTCGATCATTTTTTTTCGCAACCATCGCGGTAGCTTATTATAGGTACCTGCCATCCTGGCAGCAACATATGTATCGTAACCCGCTAATAATTCATCGCCGCCGTCACCGGAGAGCACCACCGTCACATGTTTTCTTGCCATTTGAGAGACAAGAAAAGTCGGAAACACCGAAAAATCTCCGAACGGCTCATCCAAAATCTTCACCAGTCTTTCGGTAAGAGATAATATATCCGGTGTTATAAATTCCTCATAATGCCGGGTATTAAAAT
>CAZSOP010000142.1:6791-9329 GCA_964608385.1 uncultured Cytophagia bacterium | reverse complement strand
AAAGAAATTTGCCTTTATTTTTATTTCCTCTCGCTTGGCTTTTCGATCGGCATCTTCTTTCCGCGTCTTCTGAAACCGGTTTACATCGTTCTTGTAACCGTGGGTTCAGTCGTTGGACGAATAGTAACTCATCTCATTTTAACCTTGCTCTTCTATGGTGTCGTAACGCCGATCGGCGTCCTGGGACGTATTCTGGGAAAACACTTTCTTGATCTTCAAAAGAGAAACAAGAAGAGCTATTGGATAACCGTAAAAAATACACCGTCAAAATCCGAGTTTGAAAATCAATTTTAATACACTCTTTCCGTAAACGGTGTAATCATCTATTTACAAAACAGAGGAGAACCAAATTGCCATATCCCGAACAATATACACTTGGGGCCGTTTTGCAAAACAGCAGGCACTATTTTCCCGACCATAAAGCGCTTGCTGATCTCACCGGCACATCCTACACCTATGAGGAACTCTATCAAAACGTCACAAAGCTCGGTCATTCTCTGCAGCATCAGGGTATTTACAGAGGCGACCTTGTCGCCATACTCAGCGAGAACAAACCCAATTGGGTGGTGGCCTACTTTGCCATTACGTCAATAGGCGCGGTAGCGGTTCCGATTTTGCCCGATTTTCAGACCAATCAGGTACATCACATTCTCAGGCAATCGGGTTGTAAAGCCATATTCGTATCGGAAAAACTCATTCACAAGATCGAAGACGGCCATTTTGAAACATTGTCCACGATTATCCCGATCGATGACTTTTCGATACCGCTTCACAGACTATCCAATAAATTGAAAAACGTGCTCAGGGAAGGTTCAAAAGAGTTTGGCAAAATAAAACAGGCTGCAAAGCGCCTTTCTCCGCTCCATTCTGAAAAGATAAACGAGCAGGATATCGCTTCGGTTATTTACACTTCAGGAACCACGGGACACTCAAAGGGTGTCATGCTGACGCATCAAAACATCGTCTTCGACGCTGTTGCAACCACAAAAATACAGGACGTTACACCGAACGACCGGCTTCTTTCCATTCTGCCCCTTGCTCACAGCTATGAATGTACGGTTGGTATGATTATACCAATCATGCAGGGAGCGACGATATACTATATCAACAAACCACCGACAGCACGAATTCTGTTGCCGGCGTTGCAAAAAGTAAAACCCACCATGATGTTGAGCGTCCCCTTGATCATCGAAAAAATTTACAAAACAAAGATCGAACCTGTCCTGCATGGCGGCAAGATAATGCAATTGCTGCAGAAAATTCCGCCTTTGGAGAAATGTATTTATAAAATGATCGGCAGAAAGCTTATAAAATCCTTTGGCGGTTCCTTGAGATTTTTCGGCATCGGAGGAGCAGCAGTATCATCCGAAGTTGAACGATTCATGCTTAAGGCATCATTTCCGTATGCCATCGGTTACGGATTGACGGAAACATCTCCCATCATTGTCGGCACCAATGTTGAGGAAACCAAATTTCGTTCCGTCGGCAAGCCTCTTCCGGGGGTGGATATACGCATTCATCATCCCAATCCCAAAACCGGAGAAGGCGAAATCCGGGCCAAAGGTAAAATGGTCATGAAGGGATATTACCGAAACCCGGAGCGAACCAGAGAGGTTCTGGATGAAAAGGGTTGGTTAAAAACCGGAGATCTCGGAACAGTCGATGAAGAAGGTTATGTATTTATCATAGGCCGCCTGAAAAACATGATACTTGGTCCGAGCGGGGAAAACATCTATCCGGAGGAGATAGAAGCGTTGCTCAACGAACATCAATATGTTTCGGAATCTCTGGTTTATGAACAGGAAAAATTGCTGGTTGCAAGGGTGCATCTGAATTATGAATCTCTGGATGAAAAGTTCACAAAACAGAAATTGTCAGAATCTCAGATACACAAATCAATTGAAAAGCTGCTGCTTGAATTGCGACAGAGTGTCAACGAGTTGCTTCCCCTTTTCTCCCGAATTCATAAAATCATAGAACAAACAGAACCATTTGAAAAAACGCCGACGCAAAAGATCAAACGCTATTTATATGCCGATTGAAGAAAAATTTTAACGGCACAGAGTTTGTACCGTTTTTGTACTGAATAATTTATTATAAAGTCCTTAAAAAATGTCATCTAAAAAACAACAATTTAAACCTTAATAGAGGACAAAATGCGGGGCTACCCCCGCAGGATTGACGCAAAGATGTAATGAATTTAGTACTCATGTCATAAAATTATTACAGGACAACGTAGAGAAGATGCCGATTGCGGATTTAAATCGTCAAAAAACCATGACCTAAACCAGGAAAGCGATATGCTATATTTTGAACAGCTAAACACTGATTTGGAGACGATTTTAGAAGATTACGCCCAATGGGCGGAGAGCTTGAAATTTTTAAATATCAATTCAATATATCCGGATTTACGGTGGTGTGAATCGATACTTTTACACTTTCTGGGTCAGAGAAAAAAATTGAATGTTCTCACCGGCCATAACAGTCTATCTGAGAGATGCGTGACGTGGGTAGCGCGTATGTGGATGAGACGGAGTG
>CAZSOP010000142.1:0-6781 GCA_964608385.1 uncultured Cytophagia bacterium | reverse complement strand
TCTCACCGGCCATAACAATCTTTATATCGACCGTGACTTTATTTCACTGCTTCATAAAAGAGGCGCTGAGATCAGACTTTCTTGCGGCCGGCAACCTGCGTATGGCTGTCTCTGTTTTGAAAACCACTCAAGAATGGCCATTGCTTTGGTATTCTCTTATACCATTTCTCCATATTCGCAACAAAAATTACCATCGGGTGTTCTTTTGGATCAAAGCGACTCGATTTTTGAACCGGTTAAAAAAGACCTCGATATACTCTGGTTGTCAGCGATGCCGTTATCCCCATTCCCCATCTATTCAAAACAATTCAAAAGGAACTGTTCCCCCGCGGTTCAGGCCATGTCGCAAGACATTCATCACTATCGGCGCCGGCAAAAATTTTTAAAATAATCATTCTCTTTTGTCGTCCGGATGTATTCCCAAATTATTTGCCCTCTCGCGCTACCAGTCGCGGACAAATGGTTGCAGGTCCGCAATGATATCAGCCTCAGAATAATTTCCAGGCCGGCAAGGTTTCGATTGCTTTATTGAATTGATTCAATGCCCGCTGCCGGGAAAGATCGAGTCTGCCCCGATTGATATCGCACAGGGCCACCAGCTCGCACCATCGGGAAAACGGACCCAGTAAGGCATCGCGAAAAAGTTCATGCCTGCCCCCCCAATCCCACCTGTACATATTTTTTTTGCGCATGAAAAACTCCGATGCGGAAGGTAAAAAAAAGAATAACCACTCCGGGATTACACATCCGTACGAAAAAGGGCTGCATAACGACAAGTTTTAACCGGGTCGCGCCCGATAGCGGTTTCATCGGATAAAACCAGTCCCGCATAGCCCTGGATAAGAGCATCATAGAGATGAACGATTTCCGAGCGTGTGGGTTCAGAGTTTGTCGTCATATGGTGAAGCACCTGCCCGGCCAGCAGCACCGGTCCGGGTATTTTAGCAATCCTTTTGCTAAAATCATAAACCGAAATCGCCATTTTTCGCAATCCCAGCTCAGCACCAAGGTCACCACGACACAGCCAAAGAGCATCCGAATGATGCGCGATTCGCATGGCATCGTCAAGCGCACTCTGACGTTCGAGTTTGGCAATAATAACAGCCGAAGGCCCGATAACATCGCGGTATTTGCTCATTTCCAGGTGATCGCGAATATAAGAAACGGCAAATTGAACAAAGTGGAATTTTTTAACCCTTTCAATGATCTGTAAATCCTTATCGCCGGGGGATTCGTGACGGTAATCAGATTCGGAATAGGTAATTCCCTTGTTGGGATATATTTTGCCACCCTGATGAACTGTGGCACGAATCCGGCCCGGTTCGATATCGTCTATAGAGAGAATATTTCTGGCATCGTTGAGTATAATCTTACCACTTGAACGATCGGCAGCTTTAAAAAAATCGGAATGCGGCACCGGTAAGGTAGCCTTGTTTTCAGCAAAGTCAGAATGAACAAAATCGATTTTCTGACCGTGCCTGAGCTCAAAAGGGGAAAATCGCCCCAGCCTCCATTTGCTCCCCTGCAGATCGAGTACAACGGAAAAAAACGATTGCCGATTGGAAAAAAACATCTCCAGAACATTTAATTGTTGCAGCAATTCATCCACAGTCATATGTGAAGTGTTGAGGCGGAATCCGGTAACACCGCCATTCAACATCGCTTTCCAGATCGAATCCGTTTGGCTGCAGGGGCCAAGCGTTGAGATGATGCTATATTTCATCCGCTTCTCAATTTGAGGAGCCATTAATGGCGACCCGGGTCTTCATTTGGGAGTTCCTTCATTTCAAAATGATCACCGGTTTCATCGACAATACGGCGGTACCAGCTCTCCGGATACCCCGGATGCGTCACCTCGCCAAGCTCGTTTTTTACATTGCCGTCAAGATACTTGTAAATTAAAAATTCTCCCAATTCTCTGTAACGCTGAACGGTATTGTTGCCGGATTCGACGCTATACTCGGTGAGATACTCTATGGCTAAATGCGGCGATTTTTTGTATAATTCAAGTGCCGCAGCATCGATTTGCGGTTGTTGCGCCATAAACCGGCCTTCCAACTCTCTCTGCACCTTCTGCACATCTTTGATCATGTCCGCGTAACGCAAGTAGCTGTAATTGGAAACGAAATTAAAAACCCAAAATGCGGATTCCCAGGTAAAGTGGTGAAAATCACCGGTTCCCACTGCATAAGCTTCGGGCACCTTTGTCACATTACAATAGACCGGAATATAAACCGTACTATAGGTATCATCAACACCAAACCAGAGCACTCCACCGATTGGGTCCGGCAACCACAATCTGGCCTGTGCCACAAATGAAAACCCGGTCTGCTGTGTGGAGGTGGCACGCTCGTTACAATATTCAACACTGTCCACCTGCCAGGTTAAGGGGCGCCAACGATAGGGAAGCTTGTAAGGGCCGGCTCCGATATCTTTGGTCATATCGAATTCAGAGCCTTCAAAGTGATCCCGCATCAACTCTTCGACATCTCTTACCGACAATTTTTCATCCGGTTTGATCCATAGCGGCATGGGCTCTGCTCCGGCCACACCTTTAACATAATCCATGGATAAATTCAAAGAAGGGGCTACACGCCGGAACATGCTCCATACACGCGCTTCACAAAACCGAAGGGCGCCATAATCCAACGGCGCATAGGCATCGGCAAAGCTAAACTCTTTATCTTCTCCTTCAAAATAGCCTTTTTCTCTTGCCAGACTGATCACGTCTTTCTCATAAAGACAATTTTCAGGATCATCGAGGGGAAATGTACGAATGCGGGCCTGATTGGCATGAGCGCTGACATAACCATCGGGAACTTTACGGGCGACCCATACGGCGCCTTTTTTGTCCGGACTTTTGCCGATCATTTCCATAATCCAAACCTCATTCGGATCGGCAATGGAAAACGATTCACCGGTACTGTAATACCCATATCTCTCCCCCAAATCCGCCATAATTTCAATCGCCTGCCGCGCCGTTTTGGCCCGCTGAAGGGTGACATACATCAGGCTGCCGTAATCCATAATCCCCTCTGGATTTTTCAATTCGGTTCTGCCGGTATAGGTGGTCTCGCCTATAGAAACCTGATGTTCGTTCATATTGCCAACCACGGTAAAGGTATGAGGCACCTGTTCGATTTGTCCGAGATATTTTCCAGTGTCCCATTCATAGATATCCAGCATTTCACCGGGTAAATGGTCTGCTGCTGCCGTATAATAGAGCTCACCATATAAAACATGCGCATCTGCAGCATAAGTGATCATGGTCGATCCGTCGGTAGAAGCCCCTTTGGAAATCAAAAAATTAGTGCAGGCCTGTGCTGAAACGGCCCATAGTAGTGTAAAAATAGTCAGAATAATCTTAAATAATCTGTTTCGTTCCATCGTTATCCTCTTGGTTTATCCGTTTAGTTCCTCTGTGAATTGTATCCTCCCAAGATAGTACAGCAATATAATTCATATGAATTATAAACACAATATAAAGTAATGATGACAAAGATAAAAAACGCGACTTACAGCGTTAAACCGGCAACGAGTCTTTCGACGAGCGCCACGGCGTTTTCTGTCGGCGTTTCCGGCTGCAGCTCCTTGGCCGGGGCCAAAATGAACCCACCTCCCTGCCCCATCACACGACATAGCTCGCTTACTTTTTCCTCTATCTCTTCGGGCGTTCCGAACGGCAAGGTACTCTGACTGCCCAGACAGCCCCAAAAGGCGATGTCGCCACCCCACTTGGCTTTCAGATTATTGGGATCCATACCGTATGCTTCGGGTTGAACGCTTTCCAGAACATCCAGGCCGATATCGATAATATCCGGCATAATGTCGACAATACTTCCACAACAGTGGGAGATAACGGCCTTTTCTTTGGCGTGTACCTTATCATAAATTTTAGCGTAACGCGGTTTGAAAAATTTACGCCACCGTTCCAGCCCGACCAGAACACCGCGCTGATCTCCCCAATCATCGCCAAACATCACCGCATCGATTTCAGGAAATTGCTCACATGTATAATCGATGTAAACCATAAATTGTTCCGTAATACGATCCAACAACTCTTCATAAAAGTCAGGCTCACAGGTAATATCGATAAGGACATTCTCAAATCCTCGTATTCCCCAGCTGGTCTCGAACAAGCCCCAGCCTATCATTCCAATAAGATAGCGTTCACCCTGATTTTGATCAAAGGCTACTCTCACCTTTTCGAACTCGTCGGCTTGCAGAAAGAATTGCTCCGGATCGGGCCAGGCATATCCGCTGAGATCCGGTTTGGCAAGCGCGGCAGTATGAAAATGAAAAGGTCTCCGGTCCATACGCCAAAGCGAACCGTACGGATCAACATCAAAGCCCTTTTGCGAGGTAGGCACCTTCTTCATCGTATCAACAACAGTATAGCTCTGAATAAAAGTCTTGAGGTTCTCCTTCCAATGAGGATCACCATAACACTGATCGAGTCGCCTTTCTACATCTTCTTTCCATAAAAGCGTGTAGGGAATCGTTGATGTTCAATGTCTGATATTTAGCGCAGGATTATGAATTTCTTTTTATCACCGACTCTATCATCCAGTTGCATTTGGTAAAAATATATACCAGATGGATATTCGCAAGCATTCCAGTATAGTTGGTGCTCTCCCTGACGTTGAAAACCAGGTTCCAGTTTGGCGATCCTGCGTCCTCTGAGATTATATATATTTATCCTTACCTCTGCCTCTGTATCAAGAGAATATTGAATGGTGGTGCCATTGTTAAACGGATTGGGAAAATTTTGAAAAAGCATAAAAGAAAACGACACGGGTTCAGGGTCATCAAAAACCGCCGTAGTTTCCAGCAAACCATGACTCAACTCTGCAAACCTTTGCAGAGCTGATTTTGCGCTATCATCTTTATCCCGTATCAACCCGCAAAATAACATATACCTGTTCAGGGCGCGGTGGTCAGGGGATTCTTTCTGCGGCGTGGTCAGGGTAAAATAAAAAAATGCAGCAGCCCCATAATGTGCACTACTTGAAAGCGCTTCTTCGACATAGAGGCGTTGTCGGTCTTCAGTAAAGCTATACATGTCAGCGCTGAGGGAAAGGTCTTCCTGTGGTGGATAGCGATCTATGGCAGGATAGCCGGTTTCCACGACCCATACCGGTTTTCCCGGATATCCAAGTCCGGTAAGGGCTCTTCGAACCGCCCAGACATATTCACCAGCCATAAACCCCATTACCGGTAGCGCGATAGCGTAATTGGGATAGAAATTAATACCAACAATATCAATATCAGTAATCCACTTTTGCAACGAGGTCATAAAACCCAGCATATGAAAATCATGTACAATCAGGGCGGTAGGATCCTGAAGATGAACCGCCTCAACGAGAATTTGCCAAACCCTGTCCCGGAACGCTTCATCCAGCCACAAGTCGCCTTTGCGCCACCAGCCCGGTACCTGAGCCGCCCAGTCCGCGGCATTGAGCTCATTTTCAATCTGCCATATATCAATCCGATCGGCATAGTATTTCACTGTTGCATGTGCGTAAAGCTTGAGATTATACAAGTATTCATTTTCACGAACAGCGACAAAGCCGGGCGGTACCGTCCATTCGGATGTTGCCGGGGCTATGATCAATCCCGACGCATCCAGAGGCAAGGCATCCTGATGACCGACCCCGACAGCCATAAACGGAGATAATCCCCGTGAAAATCCCTCTTCCAGTATCGCGTCAAGGCTTTTGTATGCTTCCGGATTCAGGTTTGCATGATCCATCAGAATGGCATCAATTGCTTGCGGCGATAAATCCGCCGGATCAAGGGTATTCCCCCTGCAGAAGCGAGTCTGAAGTTGCCGCCATCCGGCTTCGATGCGATAATCCCGGATTTTATATGCATTCATGATATCAAAGGATTTGGCAATACGCTTGTCCTGATTCCAGTCATGATGCCACGGAAATCCCCTCTGCAATCCCCAGTACAAAAAACTAAATCCCGCCCTTTGGAAGGCGTTGCTTGTACCATCGGCAGGATGAATAGCGATAAAGGCATCGGCGTTATCAAGTGTTCCGCTTAGAAATCTGACCTCCTCAACAAAGTTAACCTGCTTTTCGCTGTGGTCATATTCAGTATACATCGCGATCTGCAGAGGAAAGCTCTGCAACGCCTGCGCAACCAGGCTGCTATCCTCAATTCCAAGTGAGGCAACCGGATTGAGCAGCAAAAAAGTCTCTTCGATAAAATTGGCCCGGAAATGCTCTGCGACCGCATCGAGCTGGTGTTCTACAGCATCCGTTATGCCCAGTTGAAGATAATCCGCCATGATCCGACATTGACTCTCCCCGTTGTGACCCATGCGGATATGCGGTAACAGAACCTCGATTTTTTGCTGTGTGATCGTATATTTTCCATTTGTAAAAACGCCTGAACCGGAAAAAAGCCATCCCATGTCAGTGATATCTGCATGAAAAAGACAATCATATCCTGAAAAAATCAGTCTGACACTGTCGATGATAATTTTAACGGTAAAGTCATAATAATCGGTACTGTCTATAAGATAATGAAGATCTGCATCCTTCGGAAAGGAGAGATCAACAAGCATGAGATTATAGGATTGAGCAATGCTGTCTGCCATTCGACTCATCGACGAATCTTTAATCATCACTTGATACCATTCCTGAATGCTGCGATTAATCAGGTCTTGCTGCATCTCATAATCATGGCCATTGACTCTGATAATAAAATCAGATGCAGCATCAGATGACGGCAATAATGCAGTACTTTGTAATACCAAAATAAATATGAT
>CAZSOP010000141.1:0-9381 GCA_964608385.1 uncultured Cytophagia bacterium | reverse complement strand
GGTTGGAATTGTTGAGGATGTTCTGGAATATCCGGCGAATAATGTCTATGTCGTCCGCCGGCAACAACATGAATTCCTTATTCCGGCAATACCGGACGTGATAAAAAATATTGATACGGAAACGGGGATCATAACGATCGATCCCATACCCGGTCTGCTGGATGACTGAGGAGGTGGTTGTTTTGGATATTCATGTCGTAACCGGATTTCCTGATCTTCTGAGTCCCCTGAATGAAAGTATTCCGGGCAAAGCCCAGGAAAAAAATATTGTTACCGTTCATTGTCATAATATCAGGAATTACGCCACTGACAAGCATATGCAGATCGATGATTATCCCTATGGTGGTGGAGCCGGTGTTATTTTGAAACCTGAGCCCATTTTCAATTGTGTCGGGCATGTACGGGAAAAGTTTGGTCTGGATTGTCCTCTGATTTATACGACACCCCAGGGAAAACCCCTGACACAAAAGTTGGCGACAGAGCTCTCTTTCAGGAAGGAGCTTTTCATTTTGTGCGGGCATTATAAAGGCATCGATGAACGAGTGAAAGAGCAGCTTGTTGGTGAAGAAATTTCGATCGGAGATTACATCATTACAGCCGGCGAGCTGGCGGCAATGGTGATCATAGATTCTGCGGTGCGTTTGATTCCGGGTGTTATTAATGATATTGATTCTGCAGATACGGATTCGTTTCAGACCGGGCTTTTGGATTATCCGCATTATACCCGGCCGGCGGACTATTGCGGTATGAGGGTACCGGAAATATTGCTTTCCGGAGATCATGCCAGGATCGATAAATGGCGCTATGAAAAGGCGCTGCAAAAAACCAGAGCAAGACGAAAAGATTTATACAAGAAATATATGGAATAAATGAATACGAAGATTCTTCCTTCGTAATGGAGGTATTAGAAAATGAACAAACTTGAAGCTGTGACAGCATCTCAAATGAAATCCGACCTTACGGTGTTTCATCCTGGTGATACCGTTTCGGTCCATGTTAAAGTCGTAGAAGGCGATAAGGAACGAATCCAGGTTTTTGAAGGCGTGGTCATCAACCGCCGCGGGGCCGGTATCAATGAAACGTTTACTGTTCGAAAAGTTTCCAACGGCATCGGCGTTGAACGTATTTTTCCTATTCATTCTCCCAACCTGGCTAAAATAGAGAGGTTGCGAGCCGGCAAAGTTCGCCGTGCCAAACTATTTTACCTCAGAGGCTTGCGGGGCCGCGCCGCCCGAATATCCGAAAAACGCTGAGCTTATCACAGCCGGTATCGTCAGATACCGGCCTTTTTTTTGTCACTCTTGTCCAAAATAGTTTTTATAAGCATAAAAAATAACCACAGAGTGTTTTTTTGTAAAAATTGAATCTCATTCATAAAACACTTGATCTGATCTTTTTTTTTATTTACTTTGCATCAAAGCATTCAGCCTTTACAAGCGTGGGAGAATTATAATGTTTGATTATGAAAAGAGAACCATAAAATTTCTGTTCGAGAGCAGTGTTAAGCAATTCCCTGATGAGCTTGCCTTGTCCTATGTTGATGAAGATCCATTCACCTATAAGGATGTCGACGGATTCGTTCAATCCCTGAAAAAGGCGCTCATTGAGCGCGATGTGGAAAAAGGCGACCGGGTTGCGATTTTGAGCGAAAACTGTCCGCAATGGGGAATGATTTATTTTGCTGTCGCCTCGCTGGGGGCTGTAAATGTTCCTATTCTTCCCGATTTTCACAAATCTGAGGTTCACCATATTTTGCGCAATTCAGGTGCCAAGATACTGTTTATCTCGAGCAAATTGTTGCATAAACTGAATGATTCAGACATAAAAAATATCAAAAATGTGGTCTGTATCGACAACACCAAAGTACCTGCACTGAATTATAAAATAGAATTTTTCGATGAGGTGATAAAAAAAGTTAGCAAAAACAAACTTCCCGATACGTATGTCGAGGAAGATGATCTCGTCGAAATTCTCTATACCTCGGGAACAACCGGTCATTCAAAAGGCGTCATGCTTACAAACCGGAATATTTGTTCCAATGCCCTTGCTGCTGTCAATTTTATTGAAATTGTGAAAAGCGACCGCTTGATGTCGATTTTACCGATGGCGCATTCTTATGAATGTACCTGCGGATTTGTGGCACCGGTTTCCATGGGCGCCAAGATATTCTACATCAAAGGCCTGCCCACGGCGCAGACACTTTTACCCGCCGTGGAAAAAATACAGCCGACCATTATTCTTTCCGTTCCCCTGATCATGGAAAAAATTTATAAAAAGAAGGTCCTTGGGCAGATCAATGAAAAAGCCGTTACCAAGAAATTATATAGTGTTGCGGTTTTTAAAAAGACGCTCAACAAGATTGCCGGTAAAAAATTGTACAAAGCCTTTGGTGGTAAAATGAAATTTATGGTCTTTGGAGGGGCGGCGACACCACCGGAAGTGGAAGAATTCCTCACTCAGGGTGGATTTCCCTATACCACCGGCTATGGACTCACAGAATCATCACCGCTTTTAACCGCGAATCCTCTCGATCAGGTCAAAATGCAATCCGCCGGTAAAGTGGTCAATGAAGTCCAGATTCGCATCGATGATCCCGATCCGGAAACCGGTATAGGCGAAATCGTTGCTACCGGGCCCAATATTATGCAGGGATATTATAAAAATGAAGAGGCGACCAAAAGTACCTTCACCAGCGATGGTTGGCTCAAGACCGGTGATCGGGGCTATATCGATGATGAGGGATATCTGTTCATCAAGGGAAGATCAAAGAATATCATCGTTGGACCAAGTGGCGAAAATATTTTTCCCGAAGAAATAGAGTTTTATCTCGCCCAGTCGCCTTATGCTCTGGAAAGTCTGGTCTACGAAAGCAATGGCAAGATCGTGGCGAGAATATTTTTGGATTATGACAAAATTGATGCGGAATTCGATACCCATACGATGGACGAGTCCCAAGCCTCTGAGATCATCAGTACCTTGCTGGAAGAAATCCGCAAGAACGCAAACAAACAGCTGGCTTCTTTCAAACGTGTTCACCAGGTTATCGAACAGACTGAAGAGTTTGAAAAAACACCAACCAAAAAAATCAAAAGATATCTATATACGGCCTAAAAAAACAAAGCCTGTAATGCTTTGGCAGGATTGCAGGCTCTTTTTATCTACATGCGGCGGCTTTAATAATTTTGTACCAGTGTGCGGGCACCATCCTGAAAGGCGACGTTGATTTTTTGATCGCTTACAACCTTGGTCACCACGCCCAAACCAAACG
Source organism: uncultured Cytophagia bacterium (assembly GCA_964608385.1). Taxonomy (GTDB): domain Bacteria; phylum Zhuqueibacterota; class Zhuqueibacteria; order Residuimicrobiales; family Oceaniaggregativiventaceae; genus Oceaniaggregativivens_A. Next base: position 6,113 of record CAZSOP010000141.1, on the reverse strand, counting down.
CATCGTGCTGAATCACATCCGATTCAGAGAAAGAACCGCTCATTGCATAATCCACCGGATTCTCGGGATCTGCTTTGGCCATTGCACGATTCCAGGATCTTTCTTCCTTGGTTTTCTTTTTACGTTTTTGGGTCTTTGGCGTCGATTTGGAGACGGATTTTTTTGAGGATTCACCACCTGCCGGTTTGTATTTATGGGTACTGTCACAGGCTTTGCATATGACCTTGTTCACAGCATCATCCTTCATCGCTGTGACCACATGCACAGTATCCATTTTGCATTTACTGCAATATGCTTCAATTTCATCCCCAACTTTTTTCTTTTTTGCCATATCTCCTGTCCTTTAGATTCAATTTATATCCGGGTTTCGATTTTTCTCTCCAGTTCTGTTTACGTGTGTTGCCCTGCAAAGGTCAATCCTTTGCATATTGTAATGTTAAAATACTTGTTTTTAAAGGTAACCCGGAGAATAAATACCTGATTAATACCCCTCAAATATAATAAAAATTTTATATTTATTCAATGAAAAATTTTACCGGTATGGATTTGTAATTTGGGGCATTATCCCTTTTCATTCAGGGATGTCTGGTTTCGTATCAGAGATATGGCAAATAGTGGATGCGGGATGGGGCTATTGGGGTTTATCGGTACGAAGGAGATCGCAGGAAATTCAATAGCGAATTCTACTACTGGATATCCTTGATGCGCCCGGCAAAGAGAATACACAGTGCCGCCGCCGGCAGACAGACCCCATGATCATGACGATCATGGGGTCTGTCTCTTAGGTTCTGATATGATGCGCATTTTTAAGTTATTTCAAAAGGGTCATCTTGCGCTGGATGATCTGGGACGGGGATGAAAATTTGAGCAAATACGTCCCGCTGGGTATCGACTGGTTTCTGTCATCTTTGCCGTTCCAGATCAGCTTATGGGTTCCCGGCTGTATATTGTCGGAAATCAGGGTTTTAATTTTGCGGCCAAAAATATCATAGAGTTCAATCGTAATAAATTGCTCACTATTCAGCTGAAATGAAATTGTGGTTTGGGGATTAAAGGGATTGGGATAGTTTGGATATAGAATAAATTCCTGGGGCGCCCCGTGTTTGATGCCAATCGGGTCACTGTAATAAAGAGTGCCGTTATGGTCTATATGTCCCAGTTTATAGGTATAGGATTTGTCTTGGTCAATATCGCGATCCAAATAGGTGTAATCGTGTCTGCTCTGACTCGATCCCTGCCCGGGAATCAATTGATCATTGATAACGCGGTACTCTTGTTCATCTTCCGCTTTTCGGTAAATATAAAAGCCCAGGTTCTCCGTTTCGCTTTCGGTTTGCCATTTTATCAGTACTCCATTATCGACAGTTTCCGCGATCAGTCGGCTCAGTTCTATCGGGTAGAGTATGCTGATCATGTAATCTTCAACTTCTCCATCCGGTGCTTCACCATGATAACTCAGACCGGTTTGACGGCTAAAGCGAAACCTGGCAAATGCTGTAATATTCAGTGAATTTATCGGCGGGATATAGAATTGCAGCATATTGTTACCGGCATTCAGCGCCTCATCGATAAAAATATGTTCATGGTTGTCATCCCAGTCACCGTCGCCGTTGATATCCAGCCATCCGTTCAGATATCCTCCATGTTGCGATGCAATAGCCACAATATCAACCGTATTCCCCTGAACGAACACATTTCCGGGGAAAATAATACCATCTTCATCATCATTGCCGTCCTCGTCATCGCCCTTGGCGGCGATATTGGGTTGCCCATCTGTGTCGCTATCGATGCCATAACCGAGATAAAAGTTTTCTTCAATCAAATGGCGGGCACCGTCGTTTGCAAAGCGGGTGTGAAATTTGGGAAAGAGATGATCCGGCGCGTCGCCAAAGTCCATATTCGTGGCTGCAATTTCAACCTGTATGCCGTTCCAAAATATTGAATCACCGTCATCTTCCGGAGACGTCACCGTTGTTCTGACCTCATCTACAGAGCCGGGAACATCCGGAAGCAAAAGCGTTTTGATGACCAGTTCATCGCCGAGATTGGCCTGATGAAGCGTGTCGATCACCGTAACGCCGCCGGCCTGAGCTTCGATTACGGCAATTCGCTGGTTGTAACTGTCCATATCGGTTATGACAAACGTTACCTGAATATCTCTGCTCTCCCCGCCGGCGGGAATGGAAAGCATTTCTGTCTGGGTGCTCGGTCTGTCTGTCGCATTCCACCACAAGCTGTGGTTTAACGTTCTGCCGGTGGTATAGGCTGAACTGCCGTTATTGAGAAAATAATAGGCCACAAAGGCGCGGGGGACCTTGTAGCTTGGGGTTCCACCACCAAAAATTTCACTGGTCACCATGCCTGCCGAACCAAACCCTTGTTCATAGAGCAATTCGCGACCTGGCGATATCGATGTCGGCGAGAGGAAAACATGGCGCTCGCTGGCTGTATGCACGACGGTGCTGTCCGGTTCGGGCATGGTTGTCCAGGCTTTGGCAATGGTTTGTGTCAGAACCTGAAAAACCAGGGCTGAATCTGCTGCTACTGTTAATGATTGCGGATTATGTTCAATATGGTCCCGGTGTCCCATGCCTTGTCCGATAATCTGCACCTGAACACCATCACCGCTGTTATAACTCCACTCCGCAGCGCTGAGGGGCGCAGCGAGAAGAATTGATATCAGCAGGGAAAATAAGAGTCGTTTTTTGTATCCTGTGTTCATAAAGCCTCCTTTTTAATTCGAGTGATCTCCTGTTAAAAAAATGATTTCCCATTATTTTTTTTGATTATGTATCATTAAAGAAGCATCGGTTTGTACGTAAATGGTGACAATTCCTCTTCAAGTGTCGAGTTGATGTGACAATTTGCCTGTAAATATGTTTTTATAAAACATTGTTTATAAATACTTTAAATTAATAAAACAATATTTGTGAATTATTAAATGCAAAATATATACCAGTATATCGCTGGCGAATGAATTGGATTTTTCACTTGCCTTTTAATCTCATGGTTTGTATCATCATTTCAACCCTTTACAACACTCCTGATATTATATCTATCGAGGTGAGCTCATGGAGATGCAATGGCGGGCAAATTGGATATGGATTCGCAGCGGAGAGGAGCGAAACGTTTATGTCAATGCGCGTCGTTGTTTTTATCTGCAGCGTTCTGTTGCGAGAGCATACCTTCGTATATCGGCGGACAGCAGATACCGGCTTTTCCTCAATTTCGAATGGTTGGGGGATGGCCCTTGCCGAAGTTTTCCCCATCTGCAGCAATATGATCAGTATGACGTGACCCATCATCTACAAGAAGGCAGGAATTGTCTTGCCATCTCTGTCGTTCATTATGGCGAGAGTACGTTTCAATACATATTGGGAAGAGGAGGGCTGCTTTGTCAACTCGATATCGAGTATACGGATGGCAGCAGCCATATTTTCGGAACGGATTCCACCTGGAAAGTGAATGAAGAAAAGGCTTTTTTGCGACCGGTAGCCAGAATCAGTTGTCAGATGCCGTTTGAAGAAATTTTCGATGCAAATCAAATCGAACCCGGCTGGATGGGAATCGACTATGACGATTCCCATTGGCAGAACAGCATTCAGGTTGGTCCGGTGGGCTGCAAGCCCTGGCTATCCATGCAGCCCCGCACCATTCCTTTTTTAACCCGTCAACCTCGACCGCCGGTACGGATTATGGAGATAAACAAGGTCAGAACCGTTACCCTGCAGGAAACCGTTCACGTAAAATCCATTCTGCTGCCCGGCGACAAGAGCTCGAATATGAATCACTATCGCGGACTGATCTATACAGTGATTGCAAGTCCGACAGCGCAATCCGCTGTGCTGAAGAGTCAATTTTCCCTTTTTATGGGCGCGTGGATTTTAAACGGTAGACAGATAGAACCGCCGGAACAGCGGGACACGGTTGTGGAGCTTGCCGAGGGTGATAATTTGCTGGTCATCGAATTGATCGGAACCAATCACAATGTTGATTTTTCTCTGGCCATCGATGCGGAGGTTCCGGTGGTGTTGCACGCGCCGCTCGAGGGACCCGGAAAATGGCTGATAGCCGCGCCGCTCGATCTTGATGAAGAAAAGGCAAGAGATCAGGCCGTTGCCTTACGCGACTTGAATGTTGTCAAAAAGCAGCGGCAATTGCTCAATTTTACCAAACCGGAAAAAGAGGAAATTCCGCTTGATATATGGAATCTGGTCTATTCACAGGAGATTGTGGACTCGTTCCGGCACAAAGTAAAAGGTGTAAATAATGCTCTTTTTGAACACGCCGGATGGACGACGATCGAAAAAGCAGAATCCGATATTGAAATTTTATTCGATTTCGGCGAAGAACTGGTCGGTTATACCGACTTTGAATTGATGGCTCCTGCCGGCGTTATATTGGACTTTTATTTTTTCGAGGCCATCAACGAGGGAAAACGACAGGAGACCTGGCAAAACCGCAATGCGTTTCGCTATGTGACCCGGGAAGGCAGACAACGTTATGTAACCCGCTGGCGCCGGGGATTTCGTTATATGAGTATCACCTTTCGAAATCTGACATTCGACCTTCATTTGAGAACTGTTCGCACGCTTTTCTCCACCTATGCGGTCAGCAATGATGGGGCCTTTAGCTGTTCCGATGAGCGGCTGAACCAAATCTGGCAAGTAGGCAGACATACACTGCGATGCTGTATGGAGGATACCTTTACGGATTGTCCTGCTTATGAACAAACCTATTGGGTGGGTGATGCCCGTAATGAGGCCCTGATATGTTATGCCGCCTATGGCGGTTGGCCACTGGTCGAACGATGTGTCAGATTGGCTGCCCAGTCTCTTCATAATAGTCCCCTGCCGCAGTCACAAGTTCCCAGCGGCTGGAATATTATACTGACCGCATGGAGCTTGTTGTGGATTCAAATGGTGGATGAATATTGTTTCTATTCCGGTGATGATAAAGCGCTGCAATCGTTTTATCCGGCGGTCAAGCAGACACTGGAAAGCTGTCAAAAATACTGCGATAATTCGTTCGGTCTGTTGAGCATTGATGCCTGGAACATGTTCGATTGGTCCGGACAGGACGACGAGCATGCTTTGGTGGTGCATAATAGCATGTTTTTGGTCGGCGCTCTGGACAGAGGTGTGCGGTTGGCAACACGTCTTGGTCTTTCCGCCGATATCGACCGCTGGCAGTGTTTTAAGCAAAAAGTGATAAAGTCCATAAATGACCATGCGTGGTCCGATAAATTGGGAGGATATATCGACAGTCTCCAGGCGGATGGAACACAAAGTCCGGTTATCAGCCAGCAAACCAATACCCTGGCGATTCTTTATGATGTCGCACCGGAAGCGCGAAAGCGTGTTATTGACACCTATCTTCTGAAACCGCCGGATCATATGGTTCAGTTTGGTAGTCCCTTTGCAATGTTTTACTTGCTCGAAGCCCTGGCAGGAAAGAATAAATATGGCGAAATCCTCGATATCGTCCGACAGCGATGGGGAGAGATGCTGAATGCCGGGGCCACGGCTTTTTGGGAAATGTTTCCGGGTTACCTGAAAGAGGTGCCAACCCGCAGCCATTGTCATGCCTGGTCTGCAGCACCGACCTGGTTCTTATCGCGTTATCAGCTCGGTGTTGTTCCTCTTGAACCCGGATTTAACCGCGTTTTGATTGCTCCCAAATGTGAAGACCTTGACTGGGCCCGCGGCCGGGTTCCCACACCGCATGGTTTGATTGGAACCGGATGGGCTATAGAAAAAAACACGTTTGAATTCAGCGTTGACTTGCCGCATCCCGTTACTGCCAGAATCGAGCTTCCGGTTGTTGCGGATCCGAAAAGAATCGTTTTTGATGCGCAGTCATCGTCGATAAAAATACCCCAAATGGTCAAATCCATCGAACAGGTTGAGGAATGTCTGGTTATCGAGCTCGATGAAAGCGGGCCGTTTTATTGCAAAATACCCGTACATCAAATTTATCTGGTATAATAAAAAAGAGGTTTATTATGAGTTGTCATCATGTATCACGGCCAGATGGATTACGAGACGTTTTATAGACGCTATTGCGAAACCGTTCTCGGCATCGATGACAGCATTGGCCGATTGATGCAAACA
>CAZSOP010000140.1:0-9487 GCA_964608385.1 uncultured Cytophagia bacterium | reverse complement strand
ACTCACCCCTGTAGGGTTCGATAATGCCGGTAAACGCCGACTTTAGTGGCGGGGTTTCGGTTTTGCGTCGAATCATCAAACTCGGAACATGGGACTCTCCACCTTTGAATCCAAATGCCACCCAGGTCTTCGCTTGTGCCGCCTGTGCGTCAGGGGTTAGATCGATATAGCCGAGCCGCACCTTTTGATTTTCAGACAAATATCCATAGTTGTCCTCTACCTGCCAATCCGCCCGCCAACCCGGCTCTGCATGGGGTTCCCCGTAAAATTCACTCATCAGTGTTTCATGGCCGTATGCTTCCATCGCCTCTTTGGACAATCCCTCTGTTTCCAGGTCGCCAAAATAACCATGCATAAATTTTGCATGATCCCGACCGCCGACAACCCTGAAAAGATCGAAAACATAAGCAGCCGTTGCAGAAACATCCACCAGCAAAAGGGTTCGTTCATACTGATCGGGCTCGTTTTTTTCCCACAAATTTGATCCGGAAACCCGGATTGCCTGAACGGTTTTGCCTAACCCCCACAGCTCTGCTTTACCGGCTTTATGCCGTTTAAGCGGCTGGAGCAATTTTTCAAGATCGGTTAATAGATTAACGCCGGGTTTAATCATCTGATCGTTGCCGTCAATTACGACTGTGTTGTGAGCCGCGGTCTTGCGGTACCATATTGCCCGTGGCGATGTCCATCCACCAAACTGAACCGGCGGATAGCCGAAGCCCGGCAACAGATCCAGCCCCTCTGCAAAAAGACCGATGTTCATACCATCGGCATGACAATGATTGCCGCCGATATCATAATTGAGCCAAATCGCCCGGGCGTTGTCGCCTTGTCCGGATTTCAACATCGCCACACACCATTTCTCCTTGTTCACAGAAGCCGTTTTTATGGCCGTTCCGGCGCTGTCGATCACCGCCTGAACGTTTTGCTGAAACCTTTGCGAATTTGTTTTCAGCATATCATAGGGCAATCCCTCGACAGAATGGTTATTGGCACGATACATGATCTTGACAAAATCGGCATCTCCTGTGATCTGATAGATACGCCAAAAAAGGGAATAGGGCGACGTAAAGGCATAAACCCTGTTGGACTGGTCAATACTGTTTTCATAAAAATCAGCTCCGGCATAGGTCGTCGTTTTCTCGGCGATTGATCCCGTATCCCCAATTTTGGGATAGTACTCCTGATTAAACCATAAATCAATATGAAACCGAAAAGTCTGATACAATTCAGGGACGCGTTCGAAAAGCGTTTCTATGAAATCTTCTTCAAGACGAGAGAACACGCTTAAAAGCTGTACAAGTGTAGTGGGAGTGATGCGGGCATAACCGGCGAGCCCCTTCTCTCCGCTCAATCCATCGGCAACCGTTGCCTGGGAGAGCATCCGGTCAATTTCCGTCATGACGCTTTCTTTAGCATGCGGCCATCCCAGAATGGTTTTTGTGAGAATGAGGGCCGCTTGACGACGGGGAAAATTGCTGACGATTTTATGACGATTTTTTAAAATTTCTATCAAAATGCCGTTTTCGATGTTGTTTTGGATATCCGCAAAAGAGTCCTTGTTGCGCAAATGATACTGCCGTGCCTTTTCAGACAAAAAATGCACCAGGGCGCTGTCTTGCCTGATGGCATCGAAAACCATGTCATAAGCCAAAACGAGTTCACGTGTTTCTTCACAGGCGTCGTGCCAAACGCTAACATATCCCCAGCCGCTGACTGGGTTTTGCTGTTCATAAGTATATCCCTGAGTGCGATAATCAAAGGAGGGATACAAATCAGCAACCCTGTCCAGCAAAATGGCGGCTTTGCGTGCATATAAAGCATCCCCGGTAATGGCATAAGCCGCGGACAACCGGCGAATCCCCTGCAAAATCATATGTTTCCACTGTCCATATATAAGGTAGGCACCGATAAACCGCCAGCGATGCTCGCCGTCGAAAAATCCTTCCCCATCGTCAACACCATACTTGAAAAGGGGATCGGACGAATCCGGATGAGACACATTAAACAAAAGCGACCGGTCAGCAAGGTCGGGATCAAAGACACCGGACCTATCCAGCCCGGTTTGGTAAAAAGCGTAAAAATCGTTTTTCGGGAACAACGCATCGCAATGCGGGCATTGTACCTTCCAGGGGTACTTGAAGGGATCGATTTTCCAGTGATACATGGTTACCGATTCTTGACAATTGGGACAAAATCCATCGGACCACACCATCCAGGAACGTGAAATATTGGCACCGAACATCATCGACCATAAACTGTCATCGCTGATCTTTCTCCACGGCTCGGCCAGATCGATACACTGTTGCTGAATCGAGGCGGCCCAGGGGGCACTTTTACAATTTTGCAGCGCCGTTTCCATGATATCGCGATTCCAGAACACAGATTGTTGTTTTTGGCCGGCGACAAACTCGCTCCCTGAATCCGCACAGGATAAAACAGCAGCAAAACTCAGGACAAGAGATAGCAGAAAATTCTTCATCGATTACATCCCTCTTGACTATGACTTTATTCGATAGCAGGCCTGAACAAAATCATCCGCGTGGTGAATATAGCCGAACATCAGGCTGGTTCGCCACATTGACTGTTTTTTGTTGAATTCATTTTCCACCGACTCTTTATTCTCCACTGCTGTTGTGGCTTCTTCAATACAGTTGCAGCGATAACCCAGCCGGGACATATCCACCATGCCGCCCGGAGAAAACCACAGGCACCAATTGATTGCAAATCCGATATATATCAAATTCCAGATACCGTGTTTTCTCAAAACCGCGTTGAGCTGATGGGTGGTATAGGCGACATATTCATCATCCAGAGGTCTGGCCTGGGGCGGAAAGTCGAGGTGTTTCAGGTAATGCGGACGCGCCTCTTTGCGCCCGGGTCCGAAGATCATATCAGCGCGCTCCTCGTTCAGCACCTTAACATAATCATGCATAGGCGCCGATGGCAGACCCGCCGGTTCGGCACCGGCAACTTGTTTGCTCATTTCATATCCGGGATATTTAAGCGCATAGTGTTCATCAGATGCAACGTGAATGACGCGAATCCCCCCGTCCCGCGCTGCCTGTAAAACAGGCGGAATTTGGCTGCGGGTGATCGGGCCCGAACGGCTGGCCCATTCCAGCATTTTCATGATCGGCGCCGCAGGACCGTCGGGATTGAAGGGAAGCCGGGGGGAAAACCCGATATTCCAGATATGCATGGGAATCAGAGCCGTTTGATCCGCCGCAACGTCCACATCAACACTGTTTCCCCATCCCTCAAATCCGAGTGCACCCAGCTTACCCCTGGAAAAATCTACCGGATGATGGCGATAATAGTCGCCCTTCAGCTGCAATATTCTCTCCGGCGCCACATCGCTCTTTTTTTCTTCAGAGCTGTTTTTGCGGCTTTTTGCAAAAATCCTGGTCGCAGGAAATAAAGCCGCTGCCGTTGCGGCCGTATGCAAAAATTTTCGTCTCTTCATGTTTATAGTTCCTCTGCCTGGTTAATGCGATCATTTTTCGTTTATACGACTCTGGACTCTGCCTCCCACATGTCCGCATTGTTGCCCAGTTCTTCTTTCAAATCCCCGGTCACATTGTCTAGTCGATCGATGATATCGTCAGTCAGTTTTAAATCCATGGCACCGGCATTGTCTCTGATCTGATCCGGTCGCCGGGCGCCGGCAATGACGGACGTAATGCCGGGTTTGTGCAGTAACCAGGCCAAAGCAACATGGGTCATCGGCTGATCCAGTTCCCTGCAGATACCGTCGATCCGGTCCAAAGCAGAAAAAACAGCTTCTTCACAACCTTCATCACCATGTCTGGCCAACGAATTTTCGCTTGAGTAAAAACGGGTACGACGCCTCTCTTCAGGCACATCCTCAACGCTGTTGAATTTACCGGTTAGCAATCCCTGAGCCAGAGGGCTGTAGGGCAGAATACCAATGTCGTGTTCCCGGCAATAGGGTAATATTTCATATTCGACAGCCCGGAACAGCAAACTGTATGACACCTGATTGGTGAGGCAATGACCCTGTTGTAATAAATTCTGAAGGTTTTTCACGCCGAAATTGGAAACACCGATGCTGCGAATTTTCCCTTGTTGCTTAAGGGTGTTCAAAGCAGAACAGGTTTCTTCAAAAGGCACATCCGGAACCGGCCAGTGTATTTGATACAGGTCGATATAATCGGTCTGAAGGTGCTTTAAACTTTGCTCGCAGGCCTGTATGGTCTTGTCGTAGGCGACATTGCCCGGCCGGACCTTGGAAGCGATAATCACATCCTGGCGTTTTCCCTTTAATGCCTTTCCGAGAAGCTTTTCGGAATAACCATCCCCGTACGCTTCGGCGGTATCAAAAAATGTAATGCCTTCATCCAGCGCTGCACCGATGGTGTCGATTGCATCTTTATCATCCTGTTCACCCCATACAAGACCACCGGCAATAGCCCAACAACCCATCGCAATTCTGGAAACCGTGATATCGGACTTGCCAAGTCTGGTATATTGCATAGTATTATTGTCCTTCCGAATTTAGAGTCAATTCATAATTTTTTTGTTCAGCAAATTTCAGGGATACTTGCTGCTGCCAGTTCAGCTGCGACGTCTGAACCGCGCTCATCACGGATGGGTTCCCCCCCTCACTGCGCAGCCAGGCAAAGACAAAATCACCATCGAGTTGATCTGAAAAACGGTGCTGCTTTCCGTCGGAAAAAACCAGAGTGTCTGTAAAGCCATCACCTGTTACCTGATAAATGAAGACTCCCGGCAGTTCAGACTCGAGCTGGTTAAAACGTATGGCTTTAGCACCATTTTTTTCAAGAGGATAAAGTAAAACAGCGATGTGGTCCTGTTGTGCCTCTGCCATGGAGACTTTACGAAAGGTGAGCCAGTCGATTTCGCGATTGGCCGGTTCTCCCGCAAGGCCTCTCAAATCCGCCTCGCCCATGCGTTTGATCATTGTTATATTTTCAGTCTCTTCTTCGGGAATTAAAAAAAGTGCTCCCGGACGCTCATCGGAAATATAGCCGTTTTCAACCGGCCGGGTGTGTAAAGGCGTATGAAGCATGTGATCCATCGTTTTCCCTTTGTGAGGTGTAAAGACCTGGTCCAGAACAAGCCAATATTCCCCCCTTACAAAGGCAAAATGACGGCGGCAAACGGTATCGTGAAATTCCTTATAACCGTCATGCGTTGCAGCAAAATAGTCTGTGTATCCCTGCGCCGCCCAGAGTGAGTCGTATCCTTCAACAAATCGTTTATTGGTATTGGCGTTATCGATCATGAGCATGTTGTGAGCCGGGGTTTGTTTGTACCAGCTCACATGGTTGGGTTCCAGATAGCCTCTTTCCCCCAATCCTGCATCCAGAGCAATCGGAATGCCATTCGCATACGCTTCAAAGTCAAGCATGTCATAGTGGGCGTGATTTGCCCAGGGACCGTAATTTATCATCATAAAATGAGCATTGGGTTGCCACTTTTCCCTCATGACGACAAACTTTGAATGCGGAAACAGGATGGATTGATGCGCCGGTTGTGTTGGCCCTACGCTGAGCTGTTTTAACTCGGAGGGCGACAGCCTGTGCTCAACCGCCCCGACAAAATCACCTCGCTGAAAAACCTCGGCCATCTCCACCAGAAAATCCGCATAACGCGTTCCGCGGGCACAATCGTTAAACGCACAATTGACCCCAACGGGCGTCATCGTTAATGCGGTGAACTCCATCAGGCTCTCAAGACGCGGCATGTAGGTTTGCATCGGTTCCGGATTATCGTCAAAATGCTTGTGCATCAGCAAATAGCCATAAAGCATACCATAAGTGTAGATGGTATAGCCGACGCTGCGTTCGATATATCCACCATCATCGAGAATATCATTGTGAAAGTGCTGTTTTATATTTTGATCCGCCAAATGCAGCCATTTCGAAGCTTCTACAAACTCTGGAAAAGTAAGCGCCAGGTAGGTCATTGTACGGGCATTGGCGGTTTGCCAGTTATAGGGATGAAACGGCACGCGGCTGAGAGATTGATAAAGCCAGCGGCCGGACCCCAGAATGATTTTCAACATACGTTTTTGGGTTTGCGGTGACAGATGATCGCCGATAGCGCGGTAACCATCAACAAGTCGAATCAAACGGCTGGAGGTGGCCAATTCATACCAGATAATCCCGTAAACTTTGAGTTGCCAGGGTTTACGATGATGTTCGAGCGTATTTCTCTGTTCATACCACTGATTGAAAATGTCCTCATAACTGGTCAGCCAAAACTCGTCGTCGGTAATCAGATAAGCGTTCACCAGCGAGGGCAAATATCCCAGTCCATTAACAATATAGTCCGACGAGTATTTCCAGTCCGTATTAAAGTTGATCTGCCAGCCAAAACGTTCATTACCGATCTTATAACCGCTGTCAGGATGGGCGATATCCATTGCTGCTTTCACAATTTGCTGCCGGCGGGCCGGATCATTTTCAACCCGTCGAACAAATTCATCGATGGGGATAAAATATTCCGCATTCGGATCATACCAGTGCAATCGCTGATTATCCCGGCGATTGGCAAAATAATCAATGAGCCGCTGAAGAGACGGTTCCACTCTGGTGGTTACAACCCCCGGGTCGACAGAACGCAAAAATTCAACATCGGAGATGTTGTTGATCTTTTTGTCAAAATAGTCGGGATCGAGAAATTCATCATGCCATTCCGAAAGACAGAGATTGGGATCGATATCGGAACGATCGCCGTTTTTCACCGGCTGATCGCAGATAGGACAATACCATTGATCGCCGATCTGATAAATATCGGAATAAAGGGTAATTACCGGCCCGGTCTGTTTCTTCTGTTCGCATCCCGTCATAATCAATAAAACGGGCACCAAAAATAAAATTAGTTTTTTCATAAGGGCATTCTTTCATTTATTCAATGATTTTACATTCCAACACCATGGCATTTGCGCTAAAATTTCACTTCATACCGTTTTTTTAGCGGCAATTCTATGGAAACGGTGTTTTTCAAATCGAGTTGGGAGACACCGGCCACACTGATTTTTTCGACCTTGCCTCCTCTGCTTCTGATCCAGGCAAAGGAGAAATCACCTTCAAGCCTGTCATTAAACTGATGTTTTTCACCGTCTGAAATGATAATCTCATCGCTAAATCCGTCTCCTTTGACCGTAAAAAGCCAAATATCGCCCTCTTTTTGAGCCTGATGAAACTCGATAGCAGAGTCATTCTTTTTCTCAAGGGGGTAGATCAGGGTGGCTAAATAATCCTTGCTGCTGTCGGCTGTGGTGCTTTTGCGAAAGGTTAGCCAATCGATTTTTCGGTTGGGTTCTTCTCCGGGAATACCTCTCAAATCCGCATCACCCTCTCTTTTGATCTTTTCCACCTCTGCTTCTTCATGCGCAAAGCAAAAAAGAGCGCCAGGTCGTTCTTTGGACACAAAACCGGTTTCCACCTCCTGCGTGTGCAGGGGGGTATGCAACTGCCAGTTCATCTCTCTGTCCGCATGCGGGGTAAAAACCCGGTCCAACAACAGCCAGTACTCACCCTTGATAAAGACAATGTGGCGCCGGCACACTGTATCCAGGTACTTTTCATAGCCGCGATGCGTGGCAGCAAAATAATCCGTCATGCTTTGCGGCACCCAGATTACATCTTCACCAACGATATCGCGTTTTACCGGATTGGCCTGATCGATCATCAACATATTATGCGATTTGGCCGGTTTGTACCAGGAGACATGGTTCGGGGTTGAATAGCCGTGTATTCCCAGCCCTGCATCAACGGCAATGGGAATAGCGTTGGCAAAAATCTCAAAGTCGAGCATATCATAATGGCTGTGATTGGCAAAAGGACCGTGATTGATAATCATAAAATAGGATTGCGGTGTCCAGTTTTGCCGCATCACCGTAAATTTTGAATACGGCATCCGCAAAGAGGTAGAGTCCGGTGTTCGCGGTACAACGGTTAGCTGTTCTTTCTTTACCTCTGAAATCCAGGGTTCGACAGCGCCGATAAAATCGCCGCGATCGAAAAACTGACCCATTTCTACCAAAAGGTCTTCCCAACGGCTGCGGCGACAGTCGTTAAAAGGACTGTTCACGCCCAATGGTGTCAGCGTCAGGCTGGTGAATTCCATCAGCTTTTCCAGCCGTGGCAAATAGGTTTCCAGCAACGAATCATCATTAACAAAATAGTCAAACATCAGCATATAACGATAAAACATGCCGAAAACATATTGCGTATAACTGCCGGTTCTTTCGATATATCCGCCGTCTTTGAGAATATCTTTCTTAAAATGCTGTACCATGTTGTTACGGCTGACCCGCAACCATTTTTCCGATTCTTCGAATTCCGGAAACATGATAGCAATATAGCCCAATGTCATAGCGGATTGAGTTTGCCAGTTATAGGGATGAAACGGCGTTCGATTGACGCATTCATAGAGCCAGCGCGCGCTGCCCAGAATCATCTTTAGCATATTTGCATGGGTTTGCGGCGATAAATCCTGACGCATAATCCTATAAGCATCGATGAGCCGCGGGGTGCGGTTGCCCAATCCCAACTCATACCAGATCACGTCGCGACGCTTGGCGTTTTTGTGGGTGATTTCCTGTTCGATCTCATCTCTTTGAGCATACCACTGATTGAACATATCCTCAAAGGCGCGCTTATAAAGAGAATCCCTGCTGACCACATAGGCCGTGGTCAGGCTTGTAAAAAACTTTAAATAATGCACGCCAAACTTTGAACGATTTTGCCAAACATGGTTGTAATCGATCTCATCGCCAAAATGCGCACCAAAAATGGTGTAACCGCTGTCCGGATGCACAACAGCATCAGCCGCCTGCAGAATTTGTTTGCGACGTTGACGGTCCTGTTCGACCGCCTGTTTGAACTTATCTGTGGTAATAAACGGGATTTTCACAGCTGAATCATAATGGTATAAGCGCTGGTTATCCGAGCGCTTTACAAAATATTGCCGAATTCTCAAGTCATCACCGGATGGTTTTTCTGCTTCCTGGGCGCCCTCTTGCAAAGAGCCGGGAAGGGAAAGAGAAGCAATGAGCTCCTGATCGGAAATGTGATTGATTTTTTCATCAAAATAGGTTTCATCCAGATAAATATCATGCCACTCGGAAAGATAGAGCGCCGGATCGATACCGGAACGATCGCCGTTTTTTACCGGTTGATTACAAAGCGGACAAAACCACTGATCGCCGACTTTGTAAATATCGGAATACCTGGTGATAACCGGCCCGGTTTGTTCCTGTTTGCCGCAGGCCAGGAAAAAAACAATCGCAAAAAGAAAAAAACTTTTTCTATACATATCTCGCCTCCTATATTAAAATTCGCTTTCCCATTTTTCCAGTTTGTCATTGAATTTTTGCTCGCTTTTTTTGCCAAAATAGGTCAGGGAAAATCCGATTGCTATCAGCATAATGCCGCTTATTAAAATAATCCATATCTCCCGGGTGGTGAGTGTAGTAAAGAGCAGGAATAAT
>CAZSOP010000139.1:0-9504 GCA_964608385.1 uncultured Cytophagia bacterium | reverse complement strand
ATATTTGACCAGGTGGTGCGGATCCAGGGGAGGAACTTCTATACAGTATTGATCGATGTTATTTTCACTGCCGCCATAGAGCATGAGACCGGAATAGAGCTGATCGGCCTGCCCCATCTCCATATCGGGATCGGTTACAATACCGAGTGGAATGTCATTTAAATAAACGCTAAAAGTATAGCCATCGGTATAGCTCAGAGAATATTTTACTTTCAGATTGGATGCCTGCGGTATCGCAGGTGCGTTCGGATCAGCCTGTACCCCCTTCGAATCGAGATATTGTAACGTCACCACACCAGAATGGCTGGTGAGTTTGAACAGCGAGATGCCGGTGGCCTTTCCCTCATCGATAGATATTTTTACCAGATATCCGTCTGCATTTTCGAAGGATGGTTCATCCAGCATCATGGCGATACCGGTGCCTTCCATACCGTTAAAATCAGCGATATCCGACCATGTCAAGGTGACGGTGACGGATTTGGAGTTTGCCGTATAGCTGCCGTTTTGATAAACGGCAAGAGCGTTCCATCCGGTAGCGCTGTTGGTATTGGAAAGACATTCATCCACCACGGTATAATCCGGATTATACGACCAGTTCATTAGTTCCGTGTCGATAAAATCATCACAAAATGCGTTTTTGTTAGCCGCCGGCATTTCCAGGGAAAAAAAGTTGAGAGGCCCGGCATTGTTCCATTCATCATAAGCGCGGAGGCCGAAAAAATAGGTGATGCCGGGGGTTAATTTATCAATTTGCGCCTGTTCATCTTCAAAGACGTTTTTTGTCTTGCCCAGGGAAACCAGCACGCCGGTATTAAAATTTCCTGCAGTGAGCTCATAGGTCGCGTAGCGGAGTTCATACAAGTTCGCTTTGCCAAAGTTACCGTCATCTCCGGTTGCCCGCCATTGCAGCAACGCGGTTTCCCCATCGATAGCGCGGCTTGGGCCCCATGCGATACGTCCCGGTGCATAATTGTCCGAAGCGGCTGATAAACCGCGTATAATATCTACAAAATCACCTGCGATTTTGGCATAACCATAATCATCCGGGTGGATTCCATCGACCAAATCAGCCACATTTATTGGTGTGTTGCAAACCGTAATTTTGTTTCTCGCTACGCCGGCGGGCCGCTCGAAAAACAATTCGTCTATATAGGCATTGAACAGGTCCACATACGGACTGGCATTATCGGCGATTTTTTTGGGAGGTATTTTACAAAGAATGATGCGCTCGAGATAACTTCCCAGGGTACCATCGGTATATTTTGTCAATTCCCGCAGCAGCTGTAAAAGTTCTCTTTTTGCATCCTTTAATGATTCGTCATTGTTCTGAATATTGTTGGTTCCCAGATGCAATATGATCATATTGGGTTGATAAGTATTCATCAGAGCCTGAGAAATGGCTTTTTCTCCACCCGGCAGAAAATCTTCAATATCGGTTCCGGGTTTAAAATAGGCATTAAACGGTTCTCCGTCCGGTCCGACCATTTGGAACTGGATTCCTGCATTGGTTAAGCCGCTGTACAGTTTTTTACGAAAGCCATATTCGTCCGTACTTCCGACACCCTTGGTGATGGAATTTCCAACGGCCATGATTCGCCAGGGTTTCGCCTCCCCTATAGAGGAAAGCAAAAGAGCAAAGACGATAACCCATATATGATAAAACAGCTGTTTACGCAAACTCAACTCGGACCTCCTGTTAGCAAAAAGTTCACCATTCAATCGAACAAAAGCGGCAAAAATCATACCTATACCGGGGCAATGATCAGTGGTGGATTTATATGCCGACCTTTTTGCTGTTCCCAAGTTGTTGTTTTTATAATGTGTTTTTGTCTGTTTATAATAGCAGGAGAAGGTTTCGATGTGCAGTTTATGTCTGCTACCGAGAATGTTTCAAACACGGACATGCTTGCATCAGACTTGAACACCGCTCAGAAACAATACTGCAGTTTCATGCTTAGGTTGGGGCCGCTATAATTATCTGTTTTTCTGAGACTGGTATCAAATTTGGCGTAAAGATACTGATACTCTATCGCCGCAGTCCAGTGACGAAATAGGATAAAATCAATCCCCGCTCCGACATTGATACCATAACCGACGCGTTGATAGTCGGCCCTGTCCTCTTTCGCTGACTGTTCCCGGCCGTAGGCATAGATACCCGACAGCCCCGCTGTCATGAACGGACTGATTCGGGCCTGAGATATGATTTGCTCTTTGATATCAACCGACAGATGACGTAGTTTAACCGATTGGTCGATATGATTGTGCTCTACGTATTGCCAGTGGAAAAAAGTAAAGCGCAGGGAGATGCCCTGCCAGTCGGGGGTGATCAGATAGATGCCTGGGGCATAATCAGAACCATGAACCGGTTTGAAGGGCTGACTGGGATTGTCATCCAGAGAAATCGGTTTCCATATACCTGCCTGCACGCCGATAGCGGCACTGTGTCTCTCATCAGGTGTCTGAGCGACTGATGTGGCAACCACAACGGCGCACCAGAGAAACAGCATATTTATGCTAAACGTTCTCACCAAAATATTCCGTCTGTAGCTGATCTATTTCTGACCTGATTGATCGCTTTGGGGATTGAACCCTATAGGATTTCCCGGCTTTGGTGGTTCGGTATGAATTTTTATTTCTCCAAACTCTTTTTCGTATTTTTCCACATTATCTTTTAGCGCTTTTAAAAACGATTTGGCATGTTGTGGTGTCATAATAATCCGGGCATAGACCCTGGTTTTGGGAACACCGGGCAACATTCTGGTAAAGTCGATAACAAACTCTGCCGGCGAGTGGCTGATCAAAGCCAAATTGGAATAAATGCCTTCCGCTTCTTTTTCACCGACCTCGATGTTGATATGCTTTGAATTTGGATTATTGGGCATTTTTTTTCTCCTGTCTCATTCAGATAAAGGGTCGATCATTAATGTTGCTATTACAATAGATGATGCGATTTCGATAACAGACTTTTATGATACCAATATTTTTGTTAAATGTAAAGTAATAAAAAATGTCCCGCATGGCAATCTGTCTCAGCAAAAAACACGAATTTCATTATCGTTGATGGAAAAAACGTTCAGGTAAATCTATATTCTAGTATACATCATTTGGTGAAATCTGCGTAAGGGGGTCTCTATTTTATAATAGGCTTAATTTTAATGAATTATATCGTTACTTATCGTTATTCCGGCATAAATTAGCATTGCATGATTATGTTCTTTTGATTACATTTAAAACTACATCCATTTGGCCTGAAATTTGCCTAATCAAACTGAGAACGGAAGGAGAAATGAACGACAAAGAACAAACATTTTTTCTCATAGATGGCTCGGCGCTGGCCTATCGCTCCTACTATGCCTTTATCCGCAACCCGCTAATCAATTCCAGAGGAGAGAATGTCAGTGCGGTTTTTGGCTTTGCCAAAATATTGCTCAATATCATTGACTCTGAAAAACCGGATTATTTTGCCGTAATTTTTGATACGCCCGAACCAACCTTTCGACATGAAATGTATGAGGACTATAAAGCGCAACGCGCTGCGATGCCGGAAGATATGGTTGAACAGCTACCGAGAATCCGACAGCTGATGTCCGTGCTTAAAATACCGATGATCACCAAACCCGGCTATGAAGCGGATGATATTATCGGTACTCTGGCCAAAAAAGCCCAAAAATCGGGATTGCAAACCGTTATCGTAAGCGGCGATAAAGATCTGTTGCAGCTGGTCTCCGAGGGTATCCGCGTCTATAATCCTAAACGCTCGGGCGAGGAATCAGAATGGCTCGATGCAGATGCTGTGCAGAAGAAACTCGGTATTCGTGCCGATAAGATAATCGATTATCTGGCCTTAACGGGAGATTCATCGGATAATATTCCGGGCGTGAAAGGTGTAGGGCCCAAAGGTGCAAAGACCTTATTAAAGGAATTCGGCTCACTGGATGCTATTCTCGAAAATATGGATAAAATCCGTAATCAACGCGTGCGCAGTAGCATTGAAACATCCATCGATCAGGCCAAATTGTCCCGGAAGCTGGTCACCTTGCGTTGCGATCTAGACCTCGAAACCGATATCGAACGGCTCTTAATCGGTGAACCGGAGCCTGATACAGCAGTGGAATTTTTTCAAGAGTTGGAAATCCAGTCCCTCGTTGACCGGTATTCGGAAAGAAAAAATATTGAAACAGACTATAAACTGGTGGCAACAGAAGCGGAGCTGAATATGCTGATCAAAGCCCTCACAGAGACAAAGCGCTTTGCTTTTGATACGGAAACCACAAGTGTCAATCCGCTTGAAGCTGAATTGGTCGGTCTATCCTTCTGTTTTCAGGAGGGTACTGCCTATTATGTTCCGGTTAAAGCACCCGAGAACGGTAGCACACGCCCGCTCGCAAAGGATAAAGTCATTTCCCTGCTTAAACCTCTCTTTGAGAGCGAAGAGACCGAAAAGTGTGCTCACAACGCCAAATACGATATGCTCGTCCTCGACAGAGAGGGCGTCTGTGTGAACAATCTCGTTTTCGACAGTATGATCGCCAGTTATCTGATCAACCCGTCACTACGTCAGCACAATCTCGACGCGCTGAGCTTGTCCTATTTTAATATTAAAAAAATTCCCGTGACCGACTTGATCGGGACCGGTAAAAAACAGATAACGATGGAGCGGGTGCCGTTGGCAAAAGTCACAGCTTATGCCTGCGAAGACGCGGACATGACCTGGAGGCTGAAGATTCATCTTGAGAAAAAGCTCAAAGAGATGCATTTACGGCAGCTTTTTGAGGGAGTGGAGATACCGTTGATATACACGCTGTGTGAAATGGAAAAGAGCGGTATCGCGCTGGATATACCTTTTCTCGAAGAGATGTCGGGTAAGGTCAGCGAAAAATTATCACAGCTCGAAAAGAAAATTTATGTTCTGGCCGGCGAAGAATTTAATATCAATTCCCCCAAGCAGTTGTCGGTTATCCTGTTCGAAAAATTAAAATTACCGGTTGTCCGGCGGACCAAAACCGGTTACTCTACCGATGTCAACGTTCTGGAAGAATTGGCACGAAAACACGAGCTACCTAAATTATTGCTGGATTTTCGCCAGTTGATCAAGCTTAAAAATACTTATATCGAAGCTTTGCCAAAACTGGTCAATCCGGAAAGCGGCCGTTTGCACACCTCTTTCAATCAAACCGTAACCGCAACGGGAAGGCTCTCTTCCAGTGATCCGAATTTGCAAAATATTCCCGTTCGTACGGAAATCGGCCGTCAAACCCGAAGAGCTTTCATTCCCCGCAATCGAGAGTATTTGTTATTTGATGCCGATTATTCACAGATCGAATTGCGCATCATGGCACATCTTTCACAGGATGACAACCTCTCTTCCGCCTTTAGGGAAGACCAGGATATCCATAAAAGAACAGCGGCATTGATTTTCGCTGTTGATGAAACCAAAGTAACCGCTGATCAACGGCGTAAAGCCAAGGAAGTAAATTTTGGTATTATGTACGGCATGGGTGCCTATGGATTGTCTCAGCGACTTTGTATCACAATGGAAGAAGCAGATAGTTTTATCAAAGCATATTTTGCAAGTTATCCCCGGGTTCAAGAATACATGATGAGAATAACCGAAGAGGCGCGCAGGCAGGGATATGTGACCACACTGCTGAATCGACGGCGATATTTGCCTGAAATTTTAAGCGAGAACCGGCGTGTACGAGAGTTTGCCGAAAGAACTGCGATCAATACGCCTATCCAGGGCAGCGCTGCTGATTTAATCAAAATGGCCATGATCCATATTCATGGACGTCTTAAAAAAGAAAGATTGAAAACAAAAATGCTGCTGCAGGTACACGACGAATTGATTTTTGAAGTACCAAAAGCCGAACTGGACGTTGTTAAAAATTGGATACCAAAGGAAATGGAAGACGCTATTCAACTGGATATACCCATTAGAGTCGAATATAAATATGCTGATAACTGGCTTGATGCGCATTAACCGGTATATTGGCGAATCGTCTCCGGCCCGGGCTATTCGATCTTAAACATTGATTTGGTATTCGGGCGTTGTTGTAAATACAGCGGATTGACCTGCAAAGCACCTTCTGTAGGAAAAACATTACCATAAGCAATAAAACTTATGCTCAAACTTTTAACGAAAATAGAGTTGTACAGCAAAAGCAATCCCGAATACCTTAGGTTGATTCGGGCCACTATCGATCAGGTTTGTCAGATCGCCGGGTTTAACCGACTGGAATCCAGCAAAATTGTTCTGGCTGTTGATGAGGCTTGCTCTAATGTTATACGCCATGCCTATTTAGGTAAACCTGATAAGGAAATATACATAAAATGTACCATTGAAAAAAAAATGTTAAGGATCAGGATTGTCGATCACGGCATACAGGTGGATCCCAAAACGATCAAACCCAGGCCCCTTGATGAAATACGACCCGGGGGGTTGGGAGTTCACTTGATTAAAAGTGTCATGGACCGGGTGCGGTACAAAAATCTTGCAGACAGCGGTAATGAACTGACAATGATTAAATATATGACCAAGGGAGAGTAAATCTTGAATCTGAATATTGATATACAAAATCGGAATCGTGTTATGGTGATCAAAATAGGAGGAGAGATCGACCTCTATTCATCACCGCAATTGCGCAAAAAGATTCTGGAATCGATCAAAGCCAGGCCTCTTGCTATTCTTATCGATTTGGAAAATGTCCGTTATATGGACAGTTCCGGAGTGGCCACTTTAATTGAAGGCCTCAAGCAGGCAAATCAGTACCAGGGCCGTTTTGCCATCGCAGGATTGCGGGCTGAAGTAAAAGAGGTTTTTGAATTGACCCGGCTGGACAAGGTCTTTGAGATATACTATGACTCAGATACCGCTCTGGAGACGATAGCGGCATGAAAAAAGTCTATGAGGTACTGGGTAGCTGGGGCCGCCGGCTGTTTTGTTTTTTCAAATCTGTAAGGCAAATTTTTCTGCTCAGCTGGCAAACGGTTAAATGGCTCCTTACCGCCCCACTGAGCCGAAAAAAAATCGAGTGGCATGATGTCTTTGTACAGGTGGTACGAATCGGTGTTGATTCATTGCCCATCGTTATTGTTATTTCTTTTTTTATCGGACTTATTTTAGCGATGCAGGCGGCCTATCAACTGCATCAATTCGGGGCTTCTATATATGTTGCCAACCTGGTTGGTGTTTCCATTACCCGCGAACTCGGCCCTCTGATTACCGCTATCCTGGTCACCGGTCGCTGTGGATCAGCAATTACTGCAGAATTGGGAACCATGAAAGTCGGAGAGGAGATCGATGCGCTTAAAACCATGAGCATCGACCCCATCGGGTTTCTGGCCGTTCCAAGAACTTTGGCGATGTTGGTTGTGCTGCCCTGTTTAACCATACTCGCCGATCTCGTCGGTATTGGTGGCGGCGTGCTTTTTGCCGTTACTCAACTCGAGATACCGTTTTCAGCCTATTTTCGCCAGAGCGCTGAGGCTATTCTGGCCAAAGATTTTATTACCGGCGTGATTAAATCCGGCGTTTTTGCCGTTATCGTTTCTCAAATCGGCATTTATCAGGGATTTCAGGTACGAGGTGGGGCGGAAGGTGTGGGCAAGTCGACCACAATCAGCGTGGTCAGCGCTATTTTTTTGATTATTCTGGCGGATGTTGTTTTTACCGCCCTCTTTTATTCGACTTTTTAAAAAAAACATACGGAAAAATTATAACCAATCAATATGAAAAGCCTTGTGAACAGGAAAAAACCAGTTATTGAAATCAAAGATGTTTATACCCGGTTTGGAGACCGGCAGGTACTCCGGGGCATAAACCTGAGTATTTATCCCGAAGAAACATTTGTCATTCTGGGTCGTTCAGGATGCGGCAAAAGCACGCTTTTGCGCCATCTGGTCGGTTTACAAAAGCCGGAAAGCGGTGATATTCGTATAAAAGGGGTAGATATTATCCATGCTGATGACGAGAAAAAACGGCAGACTCTGCTCAAAGTGGGGATGCTTTTTCAAAACGGTGCCCTGTTCAATTCGATGACGGTGGGCGATAATGTTGCCCTTCCTCTCAAACAGCATACCCCCCTGGAGCGCTCTACCATTCGCATCATGGGCCGCATTAAGCTCGATCTTGTCGGATTGGCTGAATTTGAACAGTATTATCCATCACAGCTCTCAGGCGGGATGAAAAAAAGAGCCGCTCTCGCCCGCGCCCTTGCAATGGATCCCGAGATCCTTTTTTGCGATGAGCCGTCGGCCGGCCTTGACCCTGTTGTTGCAGTGGGTATCGATCAGCTGATTCTTAAGCTCAAAAGCGCTTTTAAAATGTGTATCGTTGTCGTCACGCATGAACTTGAATCGGTTTTTACCATCGCCGACCGCATCGCTTTAATGGACGGCGGCAGGATCGTCTTTTTGGGAACCAGGGAAGAAATGAAGAAGAGTGATAATCCAATCGTTCGGCAATTTATCGATAGAAAACCGGATCAGGATATTATCGATACCGAACAATATTTAAACACGCTGATTAATGAATAACAGGACGACCATGAATTATAAATCAAGTGAAATCAAAGCCGGGCTCTTTATTCTGATCTCTATACTGGTTTTTATTGCCTTTTTGGCCATTATTATTGGTAATCAGTACTGGTCGGATAGCGTCATCTACCGCTGTCAATTTCGTTTTGCCGGTGGTATAGAAGAGGGATCGGTGGTCCGCTTTGCCGGACTCCATGTCGGCCAGGTTAAGGAAATCCGTTTTCCGACACCGGAAAGAGCCACTATCGAGCTGGTATTGGAGTTGAAAGAGGACATTCCGGTGCGGAGCAATAGCGAGGCTCGATTAACCACAATCGGATTAATGGGGTCATATTATGTTGAAATATCACCCGGCACCAACGATACGCCGTTGTTGCCGCCGGGTTCGCTCATTCCCGGAAAAGATGTCAGGGGATTTTCCCAGCTATTCGATCCCGTCGGACAAGCGACGGATGAGCTGCATACGTTGCTCGGGAGTCTCAATCAGCTGTTTAATGCCGAAAATCGGGCACACTTGTCCGCAATGTTGCAGTCGATGAGTAAAATGACATCTCAAAATGCCGAAAAGATTGACGATCTTATTGATCACACCACCGAACTTTCTATTCAGGTGAGTGAAACGGTTGAGGTTATGAATCATTTTATTCGTGATAATAATGTTCTGGTAAAACATAATTTTCAACAGCTTGATTCGCTTTTACAGGAGACCCGAAAAGCAATGCATAGTGCCGGAAACGTTATGGAATTGAGCCAGGGAACGATAGTGGAAAACCGCGAATCCATGTATACGGCGATGGAAAATCTTCTGAGAACCAGTCAAAATTTGAGCGAGTTCAGTCGGAATATCAAGGAACATCCGTGGAGATTAATTCGTAAAGACTATCCCGAAGAGAGGGACCTGGCCGAATGAGAGGAGAATATGATCAAGAAGGGAATAATAATTTCAATCGTGGCGCTATTTTTGGCATG
>CAZSOP010000138.1:2598-9542 GCA_964608385.1 uncultured Cytophagia bacterium | reverse complement strand
AGCGCATACCATAGGGAAAGATCGATCTCTGCTTCTCCCACAGAGGGGGTGTTCCGGTATCCCTTGATGGCGGATTGTAAAATCTTGTACTTTTGATTATGGCGGACCATGAGCAATTCGAGGTGGCCAACCTTGGAAGCTGCCGGCGCCGCCCGAACCACGGTGGTTTTGAGATGGGTTGATGCGCTATAGATCTGAATAAAGTCGTTTTCAGCGCCATTATCAGACTTTCCGATCAACACATCGATCTCAGGGACCTGTTTGGCCAAACTGAGATTTTCGTTGTAACCGAGATGATTGACGGCAATCAGAATATCGCTTTTCTGTTTAACCTCCTGTGCCAGCTTTTGTATTTTTACAGCAGCAAGGGTGGTTAATCCCTTGAAATTTTTAGGAAGAACCCGATCCCCGACATCCTGTTCGACAATGCCGATAACCCCGACCCGTATATCGCCTTTTTTGTAGATCTTGTAGGGTGTTAAAAAAGCGGACGAATCCTCCCGAATGATATTACTGGCAAAAACACTAAAGCTCGCATCCCGGTTGATTTTTTCGAGATAATCACTACCATAAATAAAATCAAAATTGCCGGCGACAAAGCCGTCATAGCCGATACGCCGCATAATATTCAGGACCGTAGCGGCGCTGTCCACCTTGGTCATATAATGATAGGCAAAAAGATCGCCGGTATCGAAGATCAGCAGATTATCGCGGTCTATCGATTGTTTCATCTCGTCGATGACGCGTTCGATTCTAAGGATATCACCATGATCCTGTGGACGTTCCGATTTAACAAATCCCTGAATATCACCGGTGAAAAATATATTCAAAGATTCTGCAGACCATGCCGCAGAGATCAACAAGCATAAGAGTATAAAAATTCTGCCTAGTCCCATAAAATTTTCATTCCATTTGCATTTTGTTCAGAATCCACTGCCGCATTACAGCGGTTTGATGTAGATATTGCGAAATTGTATATGGCCGTCGTGATGTTGCAGCGCAAGTTTGCCGGAAGCGGGTATTCCCGGTAATGGCGCTTTGTCGATTACATTAATGTCATTGAGATCGACGCTGAGGATGCTATCCTTCAAAGTAATCACAAACGTATTCCATTCGCCGATGGGCTTGTCCGCACAGGTATCCGGTGTAACAGCACGACGAACCGCAGGCGGCATATCCATATCGGTGCGATACCCCCACACCTCACCGGAACCGACCGGCCAGCACCAGATATTGATCTGACTTTTTGAACTACCGCGTAAATAGATACCGCTGTCTCCGGCATCCTCAATGTCCACCGTTTTTGGTTCGCCATTTTCGTTTAACGCAACAGAACCATCCGGCAGGATAACCGGTACTTTTTCCGTCTGTGGTTTCCCGGTCAGGCGCCAGTCGATTTTGAGAATAAAATCATCATACGTTTCAGTGCTCCACAGATGCTTTTCGCCTGGCGCCTCGCTTTGATGATCATAATCGATGACACCATCAACAATACGCCAGTGACCGTTATCTCCCTCAGGCATCTCCCACCCGGAAAAACTTTCACCGTCAAAAAGGGCTTCAAAACCCGCTTCCGGAGGGGTACAGTAAAAAGAGGTAACAGCCAGCATCAAAAGCAAAATGACAGTATGATTGTTCATGATACACCTCTTTAGAATAATAGATCCTTATTTATGTAGACAATCGGGACGGAATGCGAGCCAGAGTCTCCTCAACGTGTTTGCAAACCTCGTCCCGCGTTGCCTCTATTTGCCGGGAAAACTCGATTTTCTCTTCCGATTCTATGACCAATTTCAGGTTTTGTTCTATTGTCAGAACGGCGCTTTCGGCGCAGGTTCTGGCCATAAGCGCAGCTGTCCCGGCATCGCTGACCATGCTTCTGCTGCCATAGATAACCATTTGACGCGCCAGTACGGCCACGGGTTTTGCATTCTTTATTATGGATACGGGTACGCGCATGATTTGTTCAATTTCTATATCATCAAGATGATGTTCTCCTCTTGACGGTTTGATATTGCGCGCAGTTATTGCTTTCAGGTATTGTTCATAACCGTCGGCATCGCGATCGACATCTTTTAGAAACCGCTTTTTGAGCTGCAGCGCTCTGGCGCCGATTTCGATGAGCATCTCCTGATCTTTCAACTTTTTATGCGTTTTGCAGGTAATGGCGGCGATCATAGTGGTGAGAGCGCTGCCGAGAGCACCGCAAAGGGCGGCAACGCTGCCTCCTGCCGGTACGGGTGATTGCGAAGACAGTTTATCGACAAACGCCCGTACCGAAAGGGCATTATACGAATCCCTGCGCTCTGTTTGATAGTCCAAAATTTTCGATTTTATATCGATTGGCGCCAAATTATCTAGTCCCATCGAGACCACTGCCATATGGATGAGCTCATCATCCGGTACTGCAGGGGTCTTGCCCTGCTTGCGCAAATAGTGACGACCGGCCATGAGCAGAGCCCGGAGAGGCACCATACCGACGAGCTGACTGCCGGTAACCCGAACCCCCTGTTTTGCCGCCAGTTCACAACAGGCGTCAAAAACCAGGTGCAGCGGTGCGTGCTCGTAGTCGACCAGGTTCATCGAAACCTGAGCCCGCTGAAAGGAAGGCATATACCAGCCGATAGCGCGCGCGCCTTTGAATCGACCGGAAATGCGCTTCGGTTTGCCGCTGTTATCGCGCACCAGCATACCGGCGGCATCGCGTTCGAGACGGCCGCTCTCGCGGATGCGGCCGGCAATGTTGTCTGCATTTTTTTTATCCGCGCTGTTGAGATTGACGTTTAAGGCGATCAACAAGTTACGAACACCGATAACGGTTGCACCGCTTTTTTTATTCATTTTTTTCGGGCCGTAATCCGGAATCCAGGTTTCCTGCTGCATTTTTGCTGCCAGGCCTTCATATTCGCCGCGGCGTATATCAGACAAATATTTCGTTTGCGGACGTGTAGCCGCTTCTTCGTACAGATAGACCGGAATGCCGAGCTCATCGCCGACGCGTTCTGCCAGTTCCTGCGCCAGTGCAATGCATTGCTTCATATCGACGCCGCGCAAGGGCACAAAGGGACAAACATCCGTCGCTCCCAGACGCGGATGAGCGCCTTTATGGATCGCCATATCGATCAATTCGGCTGCCTGCGCAATTGCTCTAAATGCGGCCTCTACAACAGAGTCAGGATCACCAATCATCGTCATCACGGTTCGGTTGGCATCATAGCCGATATCAACATCTAAAAGTCTGACATCGGGGCTTGATGCGATCGTTTGGGAAATCCTGTCAATTTTATTGCGGTCGCGTCCTTCGCTAAAATTTGGAACGCATTCTAAAAGTCGTATCATATCAATATCGGCTATTAAATTTCAATATCGGCTATTAAATTCACTCGTTGCAAAATACAAAATCCTGACCTCTTTATCAATTGAAAAAAAGGTTGCAAATCTAAAAAAAAATTGCAAATTATGTTTAATATATAAATTATACATCATCTGATGCTTATTGGACTAAAAAGATAATGCATTATTGAATGCTGCTTTAAATTTCTGCAGCAGGCCCGTTATCGTTCAACAGAGAATATTCCGGCCCTCCCGTTGTATTCGTGGTGATTGAGAGGAAGACGATGAAATGAATACTGTTCTCTACGACATGCCTTACCGACCGGACACAGTCGCTTGAAAAAGACCAAAAAGGATATTTATGCTGGGGAAACGATGGATTTATCTGCTGTTCTTTGCATCGGGGATAGGCGCGGTTATACTCTTTAACACCATGTTACACGTCACCGCAACAGACGACTTTTGTCAGAGCTGTCATGTTCATCCGCATGCCACGCAGAGCTGGAAACTCTCCACGCACTATGATAATGATTCCGGAATGCCGGTGCATTGTGTCCAGTGTCATTTGCCTCCGGAAGGAATCCGCTATATCAGCGAAAAAGCCAAACTGGGCATCCGCGATGCATACGGCACGCTGTTCAAGGAGACGGACAAGATCAACTGGGACGAAAAATCAGCTCTGGAAAACGCGGTGCATTATAGTTATAAGGCGAGCTGTCTGCACTGCCATGAGAATCTCTTTCCCTCCAACCTGTCAACAAAGGGAGAGGATGCGCATCTATACTACCAACAGAACGAAGACAAATTGCGCTGTCTCAATTGTCATCTCCATGTCGGTCACTATAACGAAGAGGCGCAGCAAACAGAGTTCACCCTCACATCGTTTGAGGAGAAAAAAGAAATCTATCAACAACCGGCCCGTATCGATTCATTTAGAACCTTTACCGAAACCATTCCGGGTACCTTTGTCAGTTTCAAAATGGTGGCCATTCCCGGCGGAACCTTAAGCATGGGCAGTCCGGCAGAGCAGGCGTTTCGCGACAGCGACGAAGGGCCACAACACAGGGTACATCTGACAGCGTTCTGGATGGCGGAGCACGAGGTGAGCTGGGATGAATACCTGGCGTTTTATCAGCAAACCTCGGGCTCGGGCCGTAGCGAAGACCAGGTGAGTGCAAAGGCAAACGGCGTCGATGCCATTACCGGTCCGACGCCTCCCTACGGCAATCCGGGGCAGGGCTGGGGGCGCGGTCAACGTCCGGCTATCACCATGACCCATTATGCGGCGGAGCGATACTGTCAATGGCTCTCCCGGGTTACCGGCAAGAGCTATCGCCTGCCGACTGAAGCGGAATGGGAGTATGCCTGTCGCGGCGGTACGCAGACGCCTTATTTCTTCTCAGGAGAACCAAAGGATTACAGCAACCTTTACTGGTGGAACCGGTGGTTCGGCACCGACACCTCGGTCATCAACACCTATGTCAATTATGCCCTCAACAGCGACGGAAAAACCGCTCTGCCGCAAGCCGTGGCAGCCAATCCGTTCGGCTTGCTGCACATGGCGGGAAATGTCCGTGAATTTTGTCGGGACTGGTACCAACCGGACACGTATGAAAAAGTCGCTGGTGAGGCGGTGATTATGGATCCCGCCGGACCCGGCAGCGGTGATGAGCACGTCATTCGCGGCGGCTCCTATCGCCGTGATGCTGCGGCGTTGCGGGCTGCGGCCCGCGATCACACCCGCAACCAGGCCTGGATGATAACCGATCCACAGATACCCAAAAGCCTGTGGTGGTATTCGGACTGCAGGGATGTCGGGTTCCGGGTGGTTCTTAAAGTATCGGAACAATAAGAAAATTCATCTGTACGGGAAAATTTGAGAGGAGATCATCATGTCAGAGCCTTTTTCACGCCGTAATTTTATCAGCAGCATCGGTGCTGCCGGAGCTGTCTCCATGATCGCCTGCGGTGGCAAAAAACGCTATCAACCGGGTGAATTGAATTTACCGGAGCAGGCACCGGACGGCAAAGTGCTCAAAGCCGGACTGATCGGCTGTGGCGGCCGCGGAACCGGTGCGGCGATCAATTTTTTAAACGCCGGTCCGAACCTGGAAATCGTCGCCCTCGGAGATGTCTTCCGCGATCGCATCGAGCAATGTAAAAACCGCCTGATGCAGGAAAAAGAGGGTGCCGTTGCCGAGGAAAACTGCTTTGTCGGATTCGATGCTTTTGAAAAAGTGATCGATTCCGGCGTGGATGTGGTCATTCTGGCCACTCCCCCCCACTTTCGGCCGCAGCATTTTGCCGCTGCCGTGAATGCAAAAAAACATATCTTTATGGAAAAACCGCTGGCCGTCGATCCGGTGGGCATTCGCTCGATCATGGCCTCGGCACAAAAAGCGGAGCCATTTAATCTCAGCATCGTCACCGGTACGCAGCGACGGCACCAGCACGCTTATCTCACCATTTTCGACCTGGTTAAACAGGGCGCCATCGGCGATATTGTCGCCGCCAACTGTTACTGGAACCAGCGGCAGTTGTGGCACCGCACGCGTAAAAGCGGCTGGTCTGATATGGAGTATATGATCAGAGACTGGGTCAACTGGTTATGGTTATCCGGCGATCACATTGTTGAGCAGCACATTCACAATATAGATGTGATCAACTGGTTTACCGGCTCGCATCCGGTCAAGGCGGTCGGTTTCGGCGGCCGACACCGCCGCCCCACCGGCGATCAATACGACTTTTTCAGCGTTGATTATGTATACGATAACGGCATGCACCTGAACAGCATGTGCCGCCAAATCAATGGTTGTGCCGAAAATGTATCGGAATGGATCGTCGGCAGCAAGGGTACAACCAATTGCCATGATAAAATCTTCAAAGCAGACGGGTCGGTGGCGTGGCAATATCCGTTTTCGACGGATGAAGAGGGAAAGGTCGATCGGTCTAGGATAAAATCCCCTTATGATCAGGAACACATCAATCTGGTCATCGCGATACGAAGCGGCAATCCCATCAATACCGCCAAAGAGACAGCGATCACCAACCTTACTGCCATTATGGGGCGCGTATCTGCCTATAGCGGCAAGGAGGTAACCTGGGAAGAGATGATAAACTCGAATATGCGCCTGGGTCCGGAATCCTATAGAATGGGCCCGGTCAACGTCAGCATCGACATTCCGACACCGGGTACGGCCTGAGACGGTGTGAAGCAACATTTTGAACTGCATTACGATATCGACCCGGAGTGCAATGCATAAAGGCATTGCACTCCAGAGTGGATCAAAACTGATCCTTCCACCCCTGCATGATCTCGATGCGGTTGCCTTCGGGATCGTGGAAAAAACAGACGCGCAATCCTTCGACATGTTCTGAACAATCGATAATTCCCTCGGTTTGAATTGAATATAAATAAAATAATATTAAAATGATAATCTAATTTGATTTGATGATAAATCACTTTCATTGCCCCGCCCTTCAGGGCGTGGTTCCGGCTGCCCTTGTTTGGTGCCGGACTTTAGTCCGCTGTGTTTCCAACCATTTAAGGCTGGAATATGAGTTTAGCGGGCTTTAGCCCAAAACGTTGATCGCTCCAGGCCTCTGCCTGG